>DAOSUG010000189.1:0-5067 GCA_035378545.1 Micropruina sp.
CCGAACGTGCGCATCGCCTCGGCCGGACGTCCGTGCACCACGGCCGCCACCTCGGCCAGGGCCAGGCGCGGGTCGTCGACCACGATCACCGGCAGCAGATCGCCCACCAGGGCCTGCCCCTCGGCGTCGGTGAGCACCGCCACCGCACCCCGGGCGGCCGCGTCCGCAGCGAACCGGGCGCCGTGCGTGTGCTGGCCGGGCAGGGCCGCGTACAGCTCGCCGGGGCCCACCCGGCGCGAATCCAGGCTCACGCCGGTCACGGACAGCTCGCCCGCACCGGGCAGCAACCCGCTCAGGCGAACCGGTGCGGCGGCGAGGGTCGGTGGCCGGCGCACCGGCTGGTCAGCCATGCCTCACCCTATTACTGGAGCGGGAGCTTGACGCCCTTGGCACCGGACGGCTCCACCGCGTACCGGGGCAGCGCCAGGGCGAGCACGTCGTGCATCAGCGGGCCGGCGACGCTGGCGCCCGAGGCGCCGTTGCGCTTGGGGTTCCAGACCACCGCATAGACCAGCACCTGCGGGTCATCGATCGGCGCCACCCCGACCGTCGACACCACCGACTCGCCGCGGTAGCACTTGCAGTCGGCGCTGACCAGGCGGGCCGTACCGGTCTTGGTGCCGATCCGGTAGCCGTTGATCGAGAACGACTTGCTGGTCTGGTTCAACGCCTGTTGCTCCATCAACGAACGCACCTGCTCCGAGGTGGACTCGCTGATCACCCGGCGCGGCGTCGGGTCCTGCTTGGACGCGGTGAACGGCTGCCCGTCCATGCTCGAGATCACGGTCGGGGCGTGGTACACGCCGCCGTTGACCACGGACGAGATCGCGGTCGCGTTCTGCAGGGCGGTCACCGAGAGGCTGGTGCCGAACGCGATGCCGTCGCGGGTGTAGTTCGGCATGGTCGCCGCCGGCAGGTAGCCGGTCGCCTCGCCGCCGATGCCACTGTTGGTGCTCTGGCCCAGCCCGAACGAGGCGTAGTAGGCGCGCAGCTTCTCTTTGTTCATCTTGCGGGCCAGCGTGATCGTGCCGACGTTGGACGACTTGGCGAAGATGCCCCGAGCCCGCAGGGTGATCGTGCCGTGGTTCCACCAGTCGGTGATCTTGAACTGGTCCTGCTTGATGAAGCCGGGAAACTTCACCTTGTCGTCGGGATTGATGGTGCCCGAGTCGATCAGCGCGGCGAAGGTCAGGATCTTCTGCACCGAGCCCGGCTCGTAGACGCTCATCGCCGCCCGGTTGCCCATGTTCGCCGCGTCGCCCTTGCCCGGCTCGTTGCTGTCGAACGAGGGACCGTTGGCCATCACCAGCACCTCACCGGTGCGGGGATCCATGACGATCACGGCGGCCGCCTGGGCCCCCGTGTCGGCCAACGTCTTGGCCAGCCGCTGCTCGGCCATCAACTGCAGAGAACTGTCGATGGTGAGGCCGAAGTTGTGCCCGTTCTGCGCCGGGATCAGTACGTTGTCGCCGAGCGGGATCTTGCCGTTGGGCGAGGAGTCGTAGACCTCTTTGCCGTCGGTGCCACGCAGGAGCTTCTCGAGCGAGAGTTCCAGGCCGCCGGCGGCCTGGCCCTGCTCGTTCACCCAGCCGATCAGGTTGGCCGCCAGGGTGCCGTTGGGGTAGCGCCGGGTCGGTGCGGTCACCCGCGAGAGCCCGAGCAGGCCGGCCGCCTTCAACTCGGCCTGCAACTGCTCGAACGTGTTGGCCGGCACCCGCTTGGCGATCACCTTCCACGAGCTCTTCTGGTCGGTCAGCTCCGGCAGGTACGACTCGGGGGTGTTGCCCAGGTACTTGGCCAGCAGTTGCGCGATGCGCTGCGGCGCGGCCGCCGCGATCTCCTTGTCGCGCGCCGTCATCGGCTGTAGGTCCATCTTGCCGTTGGTGCGGATCGCCTTCGGGTCGGCGATCACGTTGACGGTCTGCTCGGTGTAGGCCAGCACGGCACCGTAGCGGTCGGTGATGTCGCCGCGGGCCGCGGGCAGCACCAGCGACTCCTGCATGCGGTCGGCGGCCTCGGTCGCGTAGGCCTTGGCGTCGAAGGCCTGCACCTGCAGGGCGCGTCCGGCGCACAGGCTGAAGACCATCGCGATCATCAGCAGCAGCACCCGCATGCGCTTGACCGGTTGCGCAAGCGGCCAACGCACCCGGCCCATGGACTTCAGCCGGCGCTGGGTGCTGCTCTTGAGCGTCATCGATCCGTCCCGTTCTTCTTGCCGGTCTTCTTCTTGGCCGCCTCGGCCTTCTGCTGCTCGTCCGCCTTCTTCTTCGCCGCCGCTTCGGCCTTCTTCGTCTCGTCGGCCTTCTTCTTGGCGGCCGCCTCGGCCTTCGCCTTCTCTTCGGCGGCCTTCTTCTTCGCCTCGGCGGCAGCCTTCTGCCGGGCGGCGACCTCAGCCAACCGCTTGGCCTCGGTGTCGGCCGCCTGCTTGGTCAGAGCCGCCAGCTGCTCAGGCGTGCGGTAACGGACGTCCGGCAGCTCGTAGCCGCTGATCCGGGTCGGGTCGCCGATCACCGTGCCGGCCGGCAGCGACAGGTAGACCGGGTAGGGGTTGGGCACCATGCCCAGCTTGGTGGCCTCCTCGGCCAGCCGCGTGCTCGAGCGGGCCTCGGTGATCTCGGACTCGAGTTCCGCCACCCGGTAGCCGAGCTGGTCGGCCGCCTTCTGCTGGTTCTGCACCGCGAAGCCCTGCTCCTGCAAGGCGGTGTTGAGCAGCAGCAGGCCCACCATGCCGAGGGTGAGAAACACCGCGAGCGTGAGCACGAACGGCAGGTTCGCCATTCGCCGCTCCGGGATCGGCACCTGGGTCAGCCCCCAGCGCCGAGGCTTCTCCTCCGGGCTTCTGCGGGGTGCTTCGAGTGCTGTCATGCCGCCACCTCTACGATCCGTTCACCGACCCGCAGCCGCGCCGAGGCGGCTCGCGGGTTGACCTGCACTTCGTCCGGCCCCGGACGCTCGGCGCCCCGGGTCAGCAGCATCAGTTGCGCACGCAATCCGTCCGGCACCGCGGGCAGACCGCGCGGGGCCCGGTCAGTGGCCGCGTCGCGCAGCGCGTTCTTCACCAGCCGGTCCTCGCCGGAGTGGTAGGCCAGCACCGCGAGCCGTCCACCCGGTGCGAGCGCGGCGATGGCGGCGGGCAGCAGCCCGGCCAGGGCGACCAACTCGTCGTTCACGGCGATCCGCAGCGCCTGGAAGGTCCGCTTGGCCGGGTGCCCGCCCGTGGCCCGGGCTGCGGCCGGGATCGCACCCTCGATCACCCGCACCAGGCGCCCGGAGGTGGTGAAGGGCTCATCGGCACGCTCCGCGACCACGCGACGGGCGATCCGGTCGGCGAAGCGTTCCTCGCCGAAGCGTCGCAGGATCATGCTCAGTTCGGCCGCGGACGCCTGGTTGACCAGGTCGGCGGCGGTCAGCGTCTGGGTGTCGTCCATGCGCATGTCGAGGGGGGCATCCACGCTGTACGCGAAACCGCGCTCGCGACGATCAATCTGCATCGACGACAACCCCAGATCGGCGAGGATCGCCTGCACCCGCGGCCGTCCGGCCTCGGCCAGCACCTCGGGCAGTTCGTCGTAGCGGGCCTGATACAGCTGCACCCGGTCACCGAAGCGCGCGAGACGTTCGCCCGCCAGCCGCAAGGCGTGCTGGTCGCGGTCGATGCCAATCAGGGTGGCTCGGGGGCAGGCTTCGAGAATCGCCTCCGCATGGCCGCCCAGGCCGAGGGTGCAGTCGACGTAGCGGGAGTCAGCGGCCTGCAGCGGCACACTCAGCAGTTCGACGATGCGCGCACACATCACCGGCACGTGCGCCACGGCCTGCTGCCCGTCCATCTCGACCCTTCCTCGTTTCGATGGCCCATCGCGTGCGTTGTGGTTTCAATCCGTGAGTACCGCCTGGCACCGGGGAAGGTGCGCCAGGGGGCGGAGCCCCTCGGATTGAAGCCGCACCGCACGCGACGGTGTTGCCTGCTCGGTGCGGGTCACCCCGGTCCGAATACCTCTTCGTCCATCTGCGCGAAGGCCTCTTCCTGCGCCGCGGCGTAGGAGGCCCAGGCCTCCGCGTCCCACACCTCGATGTGGTCCAGGGCACCGATCACGACGATCTCCCGCTGCAGGCCCGCATACGTGCGCAGGTGCTCGGGAACGGTGATCCGGCCCTGCCCGTCGGGGGTGGATGAATCCGCTCCCGAGGCGAACATGCGCTGCAGCGAGCGCACCTTCGCCAGGCTGGACGATCCCGCGATCATCTTGTCGGCGGCCGCCTGGTAGGCGGCCGGTGTGAAGATCGCCAGACAGCGGTCGGGCTGCCGGGTGATGACAAGACCCCCGTTCAGTTCCTCGCGGAACTTGGCGGGGAGGAAGAAGCGGCCTTTGTCATCGAGCTTGGGGGTGTGCGTGCCCAGGAACATCGGGCCTCCCCTTCCACTCTGTCCTCCACTGTGCGCCACTGTACTCCACTTTGCTCCACCGAGGCACCCCTGGAGGGCACTTTCGGGCCCGGTAAAGTGGCCACCACCGAGAGCCGAGGGGGAACCGTGGAGCGCACCGCAGCGAGCCGGGTGGACGATGTGCAGGCGGTCGCCCAGTCGATCCGCGGTGCTGTCTCGACGGTGATCGAGGGCAAGCCCGAGGCGATCGAGCTGGCCCTGGTGGCGCTGTTCTCGTCCGGTCACCTGCTGATCGAGGACGTGCCCGGCGTCGGCAAAACCATGCTCGCCAAGGCGCTGGCCCGCTCGATCTCGGGCACCGCGCAGCGCATTCAGTTCACCCCCGACCTGCTGCCCAGCGACATCACCGGGGTGTCGATCTTCAACTCGCAGCGGCACGACTTCGAGTTCAAGCCGGGGGGCGTCTTCGCCAACGTGGTGATCGGCGACGAGATCAACCGCGCCTCGCCGAAGACCCAGTCGGCGCTGCTCGAGGCGATGGAGGAGCATCAGGTCACCGTCGACGGCACCACCCACCCGCTGCCCGATCCGTTCCTGGTGGTCGCCACCCAGAATCCGATCGAGATGGAGGGCACCTATCCCCTGCCCGAGGCGCAGCGGGATCGGTTCATGCTGCGCATCTC
>DAOSUG010000190.1:0-5056 GCA_035378545.1 Micropruina sp.
CATCGCCACCACCGCCGGGACCCCCTGGGCGACCAGGCTCTGCGCCACCCCGCCCAGTGGGTCGGCGGGCGACTGCCGCGCGCCCTCGCACGCGTTCAGCAGCACGAGCCGCAACGAGTCGAAGCCGCTGATCGTGGTGGCCAGCGTGGTGCCCGACACCATGTGGGCCAAGAGGTTCTCATCCTCGAACGCGAGCATGCCCTCGCCGGTGGCGTCCACGAAGCCCCCGTGCCCGATGAAATGCAGCACGTGAAACCCGCCTGATCGCAGGGCTCGGCGCACGTCCATCAGGCTGGCGTGGGTACGCGCTCCGTCGGCGGCCGGAGCCGGAATCACCGTCACCCGCACCTGGCCCGCCCGTTCGAGCGAGGCCAGCGCGCCGCGGATGCGTTGCACCTCGGCCTCGACGTTCAGCGTCGCCAGGTTGGACGGCGACGACACCACCACCAGCACCTGCAGCGGCGGGGTCACCCGCAGCGCGGCCACCGGCTGCGGCAACTCCAGATACCGGACGATCGGCGTGCGGGTCGACAGCACCAGAAACTGCCGCAGCCCCGACGGGTAGAGGTACTCCCACGGCACCTCGGCCAACTGTGGGGCGTCCTCGAGCCGCAGCCGGATCCGCAGCCCCTTTCCCTGCTTGCCCGCCTCGTCGAGACTGCGTCGAAAACAGGTGCCGACCTCGCCGGCGAACAGCGCGTCGTACAGGGTGGTGCCGAACTTCTGCGCCAGGTCCTGGGTGGGCGACCCGATCGCCCGGACGCCCGAGCGGGTGCGGCCCAGCTTGAGGATCACGTTCTCGAGGGCGTCGGAGTTGAAGGGGAACGTCATCTGCCCGGACGCCTCGCCGCGCGGCGAGGAAAGCACCGAGACCTTGTAGACGTCAGGCGTCGCCCCGGCCTCGACCTCGAGGTCGAAATCCAGATAGTCGAGCGCGGCCACGAACCCCCTCCGATCCTCGTGCGACGTCGTTCGTGCGACGTCCTTCGTGCGACGTCCTTGGTGCGACAGTGTCGTCCGGCTACCCCGTCAGCCAGCCGGCGATCTGCTTCGCGACGTCGGGCTGGCCGAAGAAGCTGCCGTGATACACCCCGCGCTCCGGGGGCAGCACAAGCCGCCGGTTCTCGGGTATCGCCATCGCGTCCTCGCCCTCGTAGACGCCCGCCGTCGGCACCACCAGGTCGTTGGCGACGGTGCCGAACACCCGGTCGACCACCACGTTCTCGACGTTCTTCAACGCCATCGCCCGCCAGCCTCCCGACGGGCTGTAGTCGGCCGCCACCGCGTACTGCTCGACGGGCAGTTCGGTGTGGTTGAAAGTGCTCAGGAACTCGCCGGCACTGTCCATGGCGGCCAGCCCCGGAATGCCGGTCAGCCCGTACTTGGCGATGATCTTGACCACCACCAGCACCGAGGTGAGCGTCGCCTCGACCAGGGCGGCCGGCCCGTCCGGCATCAGGTTGACGATGGTGGTGATCCGGTCGATCAGCGGCACCAGATTGGACGGGGTGGCGAGTGCGGTGCCGTGGTTGGCGCTGGCCACATGGACGATGCGGCGCACGTCGAACACCGCGTCGGTGCCCTGCCCGGCCAGCGCCCGGCTGACCAGGCCGCCCCGGCTGTGGCAGACGATGTCCACCTCGAGCTGCACACCCTCGGGCACCAGTTCGCGCACCAGGTCCGCATTCTCGATCGGCGACAATCCCAGGGTGTGATGATCGAGCGCCGCGACCCGTCCCCCGTAGGCGTCGCTGAGCGCGGCCAGCACGTCCGGCGCCAGGGCCTGGAACGCGCTGGGCGTGTTCACGAAGGTGCCGTGCACGAACCACAGGCTGCGGCCCGCCGCCAGTCGCCGCCATTCGGCCTCGTCCAGGCTCGGCACGCCCGGGTCGGTGTAGTTGGCGGGGGTGAAGGTACGAGCCCGGGCGATTCGCGATTTGGACTCCCACAGCCGGGCGGCTGCCCCGGCCAGCGGCGGCACCACCAGTTCGGCCAGCGGGAGGGCGACCAACTCGAGCACCTTGCGTCCGATCAGGCCGAAGACCCCTCTGTTGGTGGCCGTATCGGCCGGGCCCGGTTCGGTGGCGAACGCGGGCACGATGAAACGCACGGAATCTCCCGCGCCGCGGGTGGTCGGTGCCAGCCGATCGGACGAATCGACCGGAAAGTTCCAGCTGACCACGCCGTTCTCGTCCACCGCCAGCAACACCTGAGCGACGTCGTCGCCCAGGTCAGGCACGTTGACCTCAAGACCGTCGACGTCGGCGACCGGCGAGCGGATGTCGCTGCCCGGCGCCTGCGGCACCGGCGCCACGTCCAGGGTGATCACCCGCAGCCGCAGGAACCCCTCGCGGGTCAGGGCCTCGTCCAGGGCGGGACCGGAACCGTCGACGTCGGGGGCGCGGGTGTCCGACCCAGGCCCCACGTTGTGCGCCTCGGCGGTGCCGCGCAACCCCGGTGCGCGCAGGGTGATGCCCTGGCCGAGAGTGACCTGCCTGCTGGTTCCGTCGAGCGTGGGCATCAGTGCGGCTCCTGCCTGCTGAGAATGAGTCCGGGATGGCCGTAGTAGGCGTAAGCCAACGGGGTGGTCTGGTTGCGGGCCGGGTAGTCGGTGGTGAAGCGGGCGCGCAGCCGGCGCATCACCTCACCGACCGGCCGGGCCTCGGCGAAGGCGTCGGCGTAGAAGCTCAACGCGGTCTGTTTGGCGATGGTGTCGTCCACCGACCACAGGGGCGCGACGAAGGCGCGGGCGCCGGCCTGCAGAAAGGCGGCGGCCAATCCGCCCTCGACCAGCGAGCCGCCGGTCTCGGTGGCCAGTTGGCAGCAGTTGAGAAACACCAGCGGGGCCGCGGTGCGGGTGAAGTCCGAACCCACCACGATCGACTCGTCGATGCGCACCGCCGAATCGGACAGGATCACCCCGGTGTTGATCGGAGAATCCGGGTCGACCTCACCGTGCGAGGCGACGTGCAGCACCTGGGCGCTGATCGGCGCGCCACGATCGGTGTAGGTGCCCTTGAGCAGCGAGGACACGTCACTCAGCGTGCCCTTCACCCAGAAGGACGGCTGGTAGGCGGCGGTCAGTTGCTGGCCCTCCTCGACGGCCATCTTGAGCGGACGCATGCCTGAGCTGGGGCCGAACTCGCCGACCACGACGGCGATCCCGCCGACGGCGATGGTTTCGGCCGGTGTGGTGCTCGGACGGCGCATGCCCGAGGGGGTTTCGGGACCGGCCGGGCGCCACCGTCCGAGGATAAGTTGGGCGCCGAGCAGTTGTGGGGCGGCCTGATCGACCAGGGTGCGATCCACGATGTAGTCGGCATCGGTGGTCGCCAGTTCCCAGGGAACCAGTGACTCCTGCGACACCAACAGCAGGGTGGGCAGCCGGTCGTCGTCCTTGGCGAGGCGCCAGACGGGGGCCAGCACCGTCCAGAACTCGAGCGGCATCACCGCGGCCACCGCACGGGCGACGCCGTTGACCTTGAGTTCGGCCGCGTCCGACCCGTCCACCCGGGCCATCTCGCGCACCTTCTTCAGGGCGAAGGTCTCGGCGGTGTCGTCCTCGAGGTGGGTGATCACCTGATGGTCGGGCAGCGGTACGGGGTGGGGGGTGGTGAACGTCCACAGAAAGGTTCCGTCGGCCTCGCCGCGGCTGATCGAGACGGTCAGGTCGATCGGCACGCTGTGGTCGAGTTCGACGGCGACCTCGCCCCCGGACGTGGACGGCGGCGCGTCCGCCGGTGCCTGCGGGCTGACCACGAGTTCGCGCCAGGCGGTGCCGACCAGCAGCCCGTCCTGGCTGTACTCGATCTCGATCCGGCCTCGCCAGTTCTGGTGCACGACGGGGGCGGTCACGGGGATCGTCACCGTTTGGGCCGCCACGTCTGCCGGGTCGAAGGGCAACTCGAACCGCACGCCGGCGAGGGTGAAGTTCTCGGCCTTGATCTGCACGATCAGGGGTTGGTGGTCCGCGGCGAT
The DNA here is from genome assembly GCA_035378545.1 of Micropruina sp. Taxonomy (GTDB): domain Bacteria; phylum Actinomycetota; class Actinomycetes; order Propionibacteriales; family Propionibacteriaceae; genus Micropruina. The sequence goes on from DAOSUG010000190.1 coordinate 3,979, forward strand.
GTTCATCACGGCACCTTGGACGCCGGGTTGGGCCTGCTTGGACAGGCCGACTACCACCGTGAACGCCAGACCCGAGCCGACCGTGTCGGGCACATCCACGCGGGGATAGGCCGGGACGGCAGGGATCGGTTCGCCAATCGTGTCGGTGCCCACGCCCGCACCGGTGCCTCCTTCCGTACCGGTGCCCGCTCCTGCGCTGGCGCCTCCTCCCGTACTGTTGCCGCCCTCCGCGCTGGAAGCCTCTCCCGCGTCGGGGGCGCCCTCCGCGCCGGCGCCGTCCCCGGGTCCGGCCTGGTCGGCCACCACCGGTGCCAGACCCGGTGCGGATGGCCGCGGAGCGGGCGGTGCGATGCCGGCGCCGAAGTCGATGCCGCGGCTCGGGCCGCGGGTGTCGTGGGGGTCGGCGGACATCCAACCGACCGCGCGAGAGCCGTCCACGACCAGGCCGGTCCAGAAACCGCCGGCGACATCGGGATGGGTGAGTTGGCGAACCTGCGACGCGCCGTGTTCGTGCAGGTCGAGTGAGACGCCCAGCGGCATGGCGGGGTCGAGGTCGCCGCGGACCACCGCCTGCAGATCGTGCTCGCTCAGGGGGTACCACAGGATCGCACCGGAGGCGCGGGGGTCGAGACGGCGCACCACGACCGTGATGCGCGGGGTGGCTAGCGACAAGGCGCTGCGCGCTGCGGCGAGCGTCATGGCGGCATCGAGCACGAGCACGGGATCCATCAGCGACTCCTCTCGAGCCAAGAGGGGCGGGCGGCTCACGGTGATACGGCGCAACAGTGATACGCAGCGTAGAACCGCGCGTCGCCGCGCGGAGAAGCGTGCCCGAACAGTTTGCGCCGTACAGGTGGCAGTTTTGCCACCTTGCGCGATCGACCTCCGTCGCCAACCGGGATGTCGTAGCGGTGCCTGGGCGGGCGATGCGTGCGGCAGCTGATATGCCCGGATCCACCGAAGGCGCCGTGGCGGTCGGGACCCGGCGGGTGGGTGGGCAAGCCGGTCGCGCATGACGGGCCGGTGAGCAGTGCGTGGCAACGGTTGGTGAGCAGTGCGTGGCAACGGTTGGTGAGCA
>DAOSUG010000191.1:0-4998 GCA_035378545.1 Micropruina sp.
AACGATTCACGTTCTGCTCGAAGGTGACCGACTGCGCATCTCGGATCAGGGCCCCGGCATAGCCGATGACGAACTGCCGCACGTGTTCGACCGGTTCTGGCGCTCGCCCTCGGCCCGCAACGCCCCGGGCTCGGGGCTGGGCCTGTCGATCGTCGCGCAGACGATCAAATCGCACGGCGGTTGGGTCAAGGCCGGGCATTCCGCAGAAGGCGGCGCCGAGTTCATCATTCGGCTACCGGGTCAGGCCACACCGCCCGGCGAAGAGGAGGACGAGGACGAATCGACGGTGCTGCTGCCGAAGATCAAGAGCTGAGCGGGGCTTGATCGGAGCCACGATCGGTTGGCTGGGCTTGTCGAAGCCCCTACCGGCGAGCATCTCGACACGCTCGACCAACGACTGATCGGGCGTGTCCCTGATCCTGGATCCAGCGAACGGGTCCGCGTCGAGGTTGCGGGCAGAGCTTTCGGCACGGTCGCCACGGGCACTGCCTGAAGTCCCTGCACCAGTGCAGCGGGTCGCGCCTGCGCGCGCCGCGAGGTCTGCCACTGGTGCAGGCTTTTCAGGCGGCGGCCAGACGCGCCGGCTGTTGGTCAGGTGGGCGAGTCACCAAGGAACCCACTCAATCACCAGGTCCCGGGTAAGCCCCAAGGCGCCCGGATGGGGCCGCGCAGTGGGCGAAGATCGGTGGATTTGGGCTTAGCCGGACTTAGCCCCTGCGTCGGCCACACTCACCAGACGCCCGGTATGCCTTCGCGCGGACCGTCTTGCCAGGCCACCGGTTTGGTGCCGCCCGCGACGGCGCCCATCGGTGGATCCAGGCTAAGGCAGGCTAAGGCGGGCTAAAGGCACACCCTGTCGGTCCATCCGAAGGCCTCCACCTGGGTCCGAATTTCGGCGCCGGACCTCGTGACCAGTGGCACGCATACCTGGTGGGTACGCGCGGGCAGCGCTGGAGAAACACCGCTGGTGAAAGCGCCGTCAGTTGGCCTTCTTCACGCCGAACGTGAACGTCTTGACAGTGACCGCGGGCGGCGCCGATGGCGACGCAGGCTCACCGTCGGGTGGCTGCGGCTTCTCGCCGGGCTGAACCGGCCGGACGTCCTCGCCCAGCGCAGCACGGATCGCGTCGCCCACCGCGCTGGTCGCCGGGTTGTACTTGCGGGTCTCGGCCATGGCCGGATTCTACTGGTTGACTGCTGTGGCCAGACCGGCGGTTGACTGTCCGTATGCTGTGCGGTTTATGTCAGCGGCGTCCGGCAGTCTTGCCGCAGGACAGGAGGTGCGATGAATCGCCGACGTTTTCACCAGCTGCTGCTGAACACGTTTCTGGCGAACGTGACCACCGGCTTTCTGTGGTTCGCGCTCGTCTTCTGGGTGTTTCTCGAGACCCGTTCGGTGCTGGTCACCTCGTTCATGGGCGGCGCGTACATGCTGCTGGTCGCGGTGGTCGGGGTGCCGTTCGGCACCTGGGTCGACCGCACCCGCAAGCGACAGGTGATGCTGGTCGCCCAGGTTTTCACCACGGTCGCCTTCGCGCTGGCCCTGGTGCTGTTTCTCAGCACACCCCAGGAGCAACTGCTCAGCCTGAGCGGCTGGCAACTCTACGCGTTCGTCGGGCTCAGCCTGCTCGGTGCGGTCGTCGAATCGGCCCGCAACATCGCGCTCTCGACCTGTGTGACGTTGATGATCGACGAGTCCGAACGGGCCCAGGCGAACGGGCTGGTGGGCATGGTCGGCGGTCTCGGTTTCGCAGTCACCTCGGTGTTCTCGGGCCTGGCCGTCGGCCGGCTGGGCATCACCGTCACCCTGGTCATCGCCGTCGCGCTCACCGTGGTGTCGCTGGTGCACCTGCTGTTCGTACAGATACCCGAACCACAGATCGTCCATGTCGACGGTGCACCCCGAGCCATCGACTTTGCGGGCGCCTTCCGCGCGATCCGTGAGGTGCCCGGCCTCACCGGCCTGGTGCTGTTCGCGTGCTTCAACAACCTGCTGGGCGGGGTGTTCATGGCTCTGCTCGACCCGTACGGCCTCACCCTGGTCTCGGTCGAGGTCTGGGGCGTGCTGTGGGGCGTGCTCAGTTTCGGCTTCATCATCGGCGCCGGGTGGGTCTCTCGCAAAGGCCTGGGTGCACAACCCCTGCGCGCGCTGCTGCTGGCCAATGTGGGCATGTGGCTGGTGGCGATGAGCTTCACGATCCGCGAGAGCATCTGGCTGCTGGCGGCCGGCACCCTGGTCTACCTGGCACTCATTCCGGTCGCCGAGGCCGCCGAGCAGACCGTGTTGCAGAAGGTGGTGCCGTTCGCCAAACAGGGTCGGGTGTTCGGGCTGGCCCAAACGATCGAGGTGGGCGCCGCGCCGATCACCGCCTTCGTGATCGGCCCGGTGGCCCAGTTCTGGCTGATCCCCTACGCCGACTCGGACGCGGGACGCGCCCAGCTCGGCTGGTTGCTGGGCGAGGGTCAGGCTCGGGGCATCGCTTTGGTCTTCCTGCTGGCCGGGCTGGGCGGCCTGGCCCTTACCCTGTTCGCGTTCACCACCCGTTCGTACCGCTGGCTGGCAGCGCGCTACAGCGAACCGAGCGCGGACGATGCGGGCCCCGGCGTCCAGCCAGACAGTACGGTCACCGACGAGCAGCCGCTCGACCCGGCCGAACCCACCGCAGGCGGCGACACCCGCCCACCATGACCCGTGGTCAGCAGGGCAGTTCGAGGTAGGCCATTGAACCGTGCCGCAACACCCGGGTGTCGAACAGGTCGGCCAGGTCGTCGGCCGTCCGCGGTGCAGCCACCTCGCCCAGCCGGTGCAGCAGCCGCAGGTAGCCGTCACCGATCCGACGGCCGGCCACCAGCGAGCTGACGAACACCCGTCCGCCATCCCGAGCCTGCGCCCGCAGGCCGTCGACGAACCCGCCCGGGTCGTCGATCAGGTGCAGAAAGCCGAGGCAGAGCACTGTGTCGAAGCCGCCGGGCTGGAACGGCAGGTTGAACGCGTCCGCCTGTACGAACCTGATGCCGGGACGCAGTTCCGCATCACGCGCGATCCGCTGAGCCGCCACCCGCAGCATGTCGGTCGACCGGTCGGTCAGCACTATCGTCCGGTCGCTGGCTCGGTAGGCCTCGGCGGTTGCGGTGGCCGTACCGGCGGCCACGTCCAGCACCGGTCCGGAGGCGGACGCCACCGCCCGCCGCGCGAAGGCGGCGTAGTCCGCCGGGTCAGCGCCCCAGGCCAGCCGGTTGTACAACTGCGAGCCGACCAGGCGGTCGTAGGCGGCTGCGCGGCCGTCGTAGCTACCGCCGTCGCCGATGCCGGACGACTCGATGGTCGCGTTCATTTCTCTCCTGCCTGACCGGGTGCCGTTCGACCGTACGCCCTCTCCCCCGACCGGCCGGGCGCGCTGACACAGAGGGGCCCCGCCGACGCGCAACAACAGCAGGGCCGGGGACCGTCCAGGCTCCCCGGGCCTGCCCGACTCAGCGGGCGTCCGCGCTCACTCGGCGACCTTGATCGCCTCCGGTTTTTCCACAATCGCGTGGGCCCGGCTGCGCCGCAGGTGCATCCAGTAGGCGATACCCAGGGCGATGAACCAAACCGGGGTGACGGCCAGCGCCATGCGGGTGTCGGGCTCCATGGCCAGAATGCCGATCATTACGCCGAAGAACGCGAACACCGCCCAGCTCATCACGACACCCGCCGGCATCTTGTACACCGACGCCTCATGCTTCTCGGGGTTGCGGCGGCGGTACACCAGGTACGAGGCCACGATGAGTCCCCACACGAAGATGAACAGCACCGAGGCCACCGTGGTCGCCAGGGTGAAGGCGGCGATGATCGAGTCGGTGGTGTACAGCAGAATCAGGCCGGGCAGCAGGCAGCAGCACGAGAAGATCAGGCCGTTGGCGGGCACCTTGAACTTCGACAACCTGCCGAACTGACGGGGGGCCTTGCGGTCCAGGGCCAGGCCGAACAACATGCGCGAGGTGGAATAGATGCCCGAGTTGGCCGACGAGGCGGCCGAGGTCAGCACCACGAAGTTGATCGCCGAAGCCGCCAGGCCGAAGCCGGCCAGGCCGAACATCGACACGAACGGGCTGACCGCGGGGTTGATCAGCTGCCAGGGCGTGACGGCCATGATGGCAGCCAGTGCGCAGATGTAGAACAGGCCCACCCGGATCGGGATCGCATTGATGGCCTTCGGCAGGGTGCGGGCCGGGTCCTTGGTCTCGGCGGCTGCGGTGCCGACCAGTTCGATGCCGAGAAAGGCGAAGAAGGCGATCTGGAAGCCGGCTAGAAAGCCGCCCGCCCCGGTCGGAAAGAAGCCGCCGCCGTTCCACAGGTTCGCCACGGACGCCTGATGCCCCTCGGGCGAGACGAAGCCGACCGCGACCATCACGATCGCGACCACGATCAGGGCGACGATCGCCACGATCTTGATCAGCGCGAACCAGAACTCGATCTCGCCGAACAGCTTCACGGTGACCAGGTTCAGGGCGAGCAGCAGCAGCACCAGGCAGGTGGCCGCGATCCAACGGGGCAGGTCGGGGAACCAGTACGACACGTAGGCGGTCACCGCGGTCAGGTCGGCGACGCCGATCACGATCCAGCAGAACCAGTACGTCCAGCCCGCGAAGAAGCCCGCCCAGGGCCCGAGCACGTCCTCGGCGATGTCGCGGAACGACTTGTAGTTGAGGTTGCTGAGCAGCAGCTCGCCCATGGCGCGCATCACGAAGAACAGAAAGGCGCCGATGATCGCGTACACCAACACGATGGACGGTCCGGCGAGCGAGATGGTCTTGCCGGAACCCATGAACAGGCCGGTGCCGATCGCGCCGCCGATGGCGATCATCTGCAGGTGGCGGTTGCCCAGCGCGCGGGCGAGATGGTGCGACTCGTCAGGCTGGCCGTCGGCGGGGGTCTGCGACGGACGTGGTTTGGCGGTCAGGTTGGTCATGAAAACTCCCTTGTCTTCATCAGGGGGAAATGGCGGAGTCACGGCG
>DAOSUG010000192.1:0-4968 GCA_035378545.1 Micropruina sp.
GGTCGCGCTATCTAGTCTTATTTCCGCGCGGCAATATCGCCGGGTGGTGACGAGCGAGGGGCGTGAATATTCTCTCCTTCGCCATAGTATTTGAACAATGATCGATATTCGGATTTGTAATCCAAGATGAGAATAGTCATGGGAGCTGTACTGCGATTCATCGCCTGGGTATTGCGCCAAGCCTGGCGTTGGAGCGTAAAACAGATCGACAAGGCTGTGGCGTGGATCCGAGCCAACTGGACCACGGTAGCAAAGTGGATTGCTCAGGGCCTTGGCTTCGAGACCATCGTGTGGCTTCTGTGCCACTACTACGGCCTACTCTGCTGAGCCCAAGCGTGACAGCGGGCTGTTTGCTCTGCGGGTGTTCTCAGTAAGGGGTAACCTGGCGGAGCCCGAGATGCCCTAGCCGATAGCCGATGACTGCGGCTTCGACTAGGGCAACTCGATGAGTGGCTCGTAAGGTTGCCTTAATGACACAGAATGGTTTGCCACCGAATGATGCTGGAGGCTTCGTGACTTCTCCCGAGAAGGTGTATGGGCTGGTGGACGGTGTTCCGACTCTTGGGGCGCCAGGTGCCGACCGCCTCCCCTCCGTTGCCTTGACGTACTGGCGCATTCACGCCGCGATATCGGGAATCGTCGCCGCCTTCATGGTGTCGGGGGTGCTAGCGGTTGCGTGGCCCCGCGTCCTTGTGCCATGGGGCTTGGCGATGTCTATCCTCATTCTTCTGTTCACTACCTTCGAAATTGTGGCTTACTTGCCCTTTCGCTATGTCAATTACTCCTATACGGTAAGTGAGGATTTCGTCTATATTGCCCACGGCAAAATTCTTCGACGTTCCGTTCTGATACCTGCAACGAAAATAATCAACGTGAGTTCCTCCCAGGGTCCCATCATGAGGTCGTTGCGAGTAACGGCACTTGGCATCACCCATCTTCTGCACGTCGACGGCTTTGGTCCGTTCCCTGCTGAGCTTGCTGAAAACCTGAAGGTGCGCATTGTGGCACGCTCCTCTGCGCAGCGGAACCCATGACGCAGCCCGTCCACACAGGCACGTGGTTTCGGGCCAACGAACGTATGGTCTTGGCCTACTACCTAGCTGCGATTCCTCGCTTCATCGCATGGATAGGTCTCGGCCTTGCGTGGACGCAGCGCACGGATCAGCCGCTCGTGCCTATTCTGGCCGCTACCTCAGCGGTATTGATTGAGATTCTGGTACCACTGTATGAGTGGCTCTTCACCTGGTACCGAATTGCGGCATCAGGCATTGAGCAGCGAAGCGGTTTGATCAAGCGCCGAACTCTGCGAATATCCTGGCAGGCAGTCAGGTCTGTGGACAGCTCGCAGTCGTGGGCAGAGCGAACAACAGGTACCTACACAATCTCGCTCAAGCAAGAATCCGAACTCGAGGGCCACATTAAAGTCGTCGGTGCCACTCCCGCGGTCAAGAGCGCGATCGAAAACTCTCTCCCGACTCTGCTCGGCCATGACGTGGAAAGGTCTGCCGAGGCATACGCGGGCGACCCATCCTTGTCCGCGCAAGGCGATTCACAGGCGCCCGAGAGTGTCCGCCACCCCAAAATGCCACCGAACTCGGAGGTGCCGATCCCCACTCCTTGCGAACCCGCGCTGGGCGACGACGAACCTGCTGTACGTGAAGGCGCTCCAAGCGGAAGGGTGCTGTTTCAAGCACGACTGAGTCACGTGATCACAGGTGCGTTCTGCAGTGGCACCGTCGTTCTGGTCGCACCTTCAGCGCTTCTGGCTGTGTTGGACGTGGTCGACGACTCCCCGTTCGGCGACGCCCTTGTCGGGGGTCTGGTGGCTATGCCACTCCCGTTGGCAATCACAGTGGTTGTCGTAATCGGCGTGGCGGCGGGCCTAGGTGTCACTGTGCTGCGGTTCCACCGATTGCGGGTTATAGATACTTCCGAGGCCGTGGAGGTGACCTACGGATGGCCTGGCCGCACCAGACGGACAATTCCACGCGCGGCCCTGACCGGCATGATCTGGACGGCCAACCCCCTTGAACAAGTAATCGGGTGGCGGAAACTACGATTCCTGACACCCGAGAGCGGCGCCAGCGGCACCCGACCTGCCGCGCTCCCCGCGCTTCCCAACTCGGTCATCGCACAGATCCTCCGAACTGCAACACACACGGTGTTGCGAAGAGCCAGCGACTCACCAGCTCTGCCCGAGGGGTCTGGCAGCAGCCTCACGGGCCTGTCGGTCGCGTTGGCCGGGCTCGGCCTGCGCATCCTGAGCCTGATTTGCGGTGTCAGTACTGGTTGGCAGCTCACTCGCATGGGCTCCCCGCTGTGGATAGGGGTCGCGGTCGGTGCATTACTGTTCTGGCTGATGGGCGCACTGGTGAGGTTGCTCAGTAGCGGGTTCACCTATGAAGGCGGTCTACTCGTGCATCGCTCCAGCCTTCCCGGAATCCGGGTTACATACCAAGAGATCAGCGCGATCCATGGCTTCTCTCGCTGGCAACTCTTCAGCAACACCACGCCAGCGCTTTTGGTTACCGCCACTTCATTCACCGGGCGAAGGCTGAAGTTGCGATCGATGAGGACCGACCTGTCATGGCTGGAGCCTGCGGAGCGCGATTCGGTTCACGCATCGTCGTCCAACGGTCAGGCACCCCCATCAACTGTGTCCGTCGCCACTGGCCGAGCCCTCGAAACTTGTCCGCCCCCGAAGGAGAAGCAGTGATTGAAGTGGTGAGCTTGACCAAGCGCTATGGCGAACGACTCGCGCTTGATGACGTAACGTTCGATGTTCCCGCAGGCAGCATCACCGCGTTCGTCGGTCCTAATGGGGCCGGCAAGACCACGCTGATGAAGATCGCGTGCGGCTTGCTTGATGCGACCTCTGGGCTGGCTTTGGTCGATGACGAACCGTTCGCCAAAGCTGCCGATCCCCTGCGAACCATGGGCATCTGCCTGGGTCCCGAGAGCCTGCCCGGCCGCATGGGGGGTATGCGATTCTTGGATTACGTAGCGCGCACCCAGGGTGGCACTTCACGAACACCGCGCGACCTCTTTCAGGCCGTCGGCCTGGTTGATGAGCGACTGCCGATCGGGCGCTACTCGACCGGCATGCGCCAACGCCTGTGCGTGGCGCTGGCCATGCTGGGCGAGCCCGCCAACTTGATTCTCGACGAGCCGATGAACGGCCTAGACCTAGTGGGGGTGCGCTGGTTGCGGGAAACGTTGCGCGCGGAGGCGCAGCGCGGTGCAGCTATTCTGCTGTCGTCGCATATTCTGTCCGAACTCACGGTCGTCGCCGACCGAGTGGTGATGATCTCTGCGGGCACCGTCGTTCGCCAAGGGCGGCTGCAGGACGTGGTCGCGAGGCAAGGTCGGCGGGGGGTGTACGTCGAAGGTCCCGACAACGAGGCGTTGTCGCGGCTGATCGCGGCGGCAGGCTGGCACTACGAGCGAAGAGGACCCGGTTTTCTGGTGCAGCACGACGATCCGATGGTTTTGGCTCGACGCTGTGTTGAGACTGGGGTGGCATTTCGCCATCTGTCGGAGGCGTCTGCGTCGCTGGAAGACGCATTCTTTGAGACCGCGACGATGGGAGTCGAGTGATGGCAACCCAGGTGCGCGAGGGGCGGCAGACGAACACCACCGTGGCGCGAGCCGAAGCGTGGCGGTTGAGTCACTCGGTACGGCTTCTCGTGGCATTTGGGGTGTGCGTCGCCATCGGGGTTCTCGGCGTCGTGGGAACATTTGAACTGGTGGGCGCTCTGAGTCAAGGTGAGATCGATGTGCCCCGTGGCTCTCTAGCTGTGTCGAGCGGTGCCTTTCTCGTGGCCGCTTCGTTCGGCGTGGTCACCATCATCACCATGTCGCGCGAGATCGCCGATGGCACGGTCTCCACCATGCTGCGCTTCGTTCCGAACCGGCTGCGTGCGCTGATCGCCCGAAGCCTGGCACTCACGGCGATCAGCCTGGCTGCCGCCCTGGTGTGGGCATTCGCCTCGCTCGCGTACGTCGGTCTGCGCGGCGGGCTTGCGGCCGATGGCGCGAGCGTGCCGGCCAGCCTTGTGGGCAGCGTCGTTGCTGTTGTGCTGAGCGTCCTGGTCGTGAACCTGATCGCCGTAACGGTGCAGAACGGCGTGTTGTCGCTGCTGATGACCGGGCTGCTGTTTCTCGTGCTGCCACTGATCGTGTCGCCGATCGGTGTCCTCGGGCGGCTGGGCCTGGCGCAGGTCGGTAACGTCATTTACAACGTGTTGCCCTGCACCTTTGCGACCAACCTGATGAGCCCAAGTCTCGATCGGCCTGAGGTAGTCGTCGGCAGCCTGTTCGGGTTGTTGGTCTGGGTCGGCGTCGCCGGCTACGCCGCCTACCTGCGCTTCGAGAAGATCACCTAGTCCGAGAATGGGTCACGGCCCGGGTGCGGTTGAGTGCCACCACCTGGGTGGGTGCCGGAAGGCGGTTTCGATTATCCGAAGGCGGGTTCGAGGGTGACGCGGTGGCGGAGGTGCCTCGCGTGCGTGCACGTGGTGCGCTCGGCTCGGGCAGGGTTGCGGTGCCGGTCGTAGTGATCGGAGCCAAGGTCGGCGTATAGGTCTCGGGATTGCTGAGTAGGTGCCAGAAGATGGCCAGGACGGATCTGCCGGTAGTGACCGCGGCTTTCTTCTTGCCGCGACGATGAGCGATGAGTCGGTAGCGGGCTCCGCCTCTCGGCTTTCGACTTCGAGGGCTGGGACCCGGGCACGACGGCGGGCAAGGCGCTGTCGCAGTACCTGATGCTCGATCTGTCGCAGGTCACCGGCACGGTCACCCTCGGTGCGATCTGGGCGCCGTCCGCCAATCTGGCGTTCGACTCGGGGTTGACGACCAACGGGCAGTGGTTCGGCCAGAACATCACCACCTCGGGCGACGGTGAGATTCACCACTACAGCTTCGGTGGACGGCTGCTCTGCGGCTCGGAGCCGAGTCCGACGCCGAGCA
>DAOSUG010000193.1:0-4966 GCA_035378545.1 Micropruina sp.
GTTGGCGGCCGAGGCGGCCAAGGGCAGGAGCCTCGCCGACCTGGCCAAGCTGAACCGCACCATCAAGCTGTGCGCCAACTCCGAGATCAGCAGCCCCGACCGCAGCTACGGCCCGGACGGGCTGAAAGAGAACTACGGCATCACCGTCGAGGTCGTGCCGGTCGAGGACGGCGGCGGCCCGCTCACCGTCAAGGCGCTCAAGGACGGCAAGTGCGACATGGCCGACATCTACTCCGCCGACCCGGCCATCGCCCGCAACGGACTGGTGACGCTGGCCGACCCCAAGGGCATCGTCCTGCCGCAGAACGTGGTGCCGATCGTCTCGCCCCGGGTGGACGAAGCGGCCGCCGCGGTGATCGACAAGGTGAGTGCCGCGCTGACCACCGACGAGCTGGTGGCGATGAACCTGCTCAGCGTCGACAAGCAGCAGTCGTCGGCGACCATCGCGAAGGCCTGGCTGACCGCCAAGGGGCTGCTCAGCTGAACCCTGCGATTCGTCGTTGCGCCTGGTCGCGTGCCTCTTGGTTGCGTTGGTCGCCGCGGGGCTGGAGCGATCGTTCGCGACTGTCGGCTGCGGCCGGGCCGACTTCGTCGGCCCGGCCGCAGGTGCTTCGTAGTGTCGCTTCACGATCGCTCCAGCCCCGCTTCAGCGTTGCGTTTCGAGCGTTGAGGCCCGGGTGTGAACGTGCCGCCGGCTCAACGCAACTGCCTTCCAGGCACGTTTACCCGGCCTAAGCTGAGTGGGCCTACGTGAGCACCAGCTCGCAGAACGACTCGTAGTGGTCGGCGGTGTAGAACCAGATGGTCGGCTCGGAGCCCGGACTGGCCTGGCCGCCGGTGATCAGCCGGCGGGGGCCGGGGAACCCCTCGCCGGGAGTCTTGACGGTGTATTCGCGGTAGTAGCCGTTCGGTTTGGCGGGCAGCAACCGCTCACGGTTGCCGAACGTGCCGCCGTCGTCGCGCGGACGAAGATAGGGCCCGTTCGCGCGCACGGCGGCGACGGTGTCGTTCACCTGCCGCGGCACCGAGGTGCACACCGGAAGACCGGACGTTCCTGCCGTGGCGCGCGAGGGCGTCCGGGACGCGGTGGGGGAGGGCGTGCGGGACGCACCGGCCGGCTTCGTTTCGGGACCGGCCGCGCTCGGCCCACCCGCGCCGCCACCCAGCCCCCAGCCGAGCACCAGGGCCAGGAGCACCACCACCACCCCGACCGCGAGCAGGGTGCGCTGCCGGGCCGTGCTCATGCGTCGAATCCCGGTACCAGCAGGACGGTCTCGAACAGCCGGTCCGCCGGGTCGTTGCCGCCGCGCCAGAGCCGCTGCGTCGCGTCCTGCAGCACGTCGGCCAGCCGGAACCAGCCTGCGGTGTCCCGCTCGATCAGCTTCTCGGGGTGCCGCCAGAACAGGGCGATGCGTGCATCGTCGGGCCAGTAGCGGGCGAGGTCGCCCAGGCTGTCGGCCAACGCGTCCAGGTTGCGTCCGGCGCTCTCGGGCAGCCGCAGGACGGCGGCGATCCGGGCCTGCGCCACCCGAAAATCGGTCACGCCCGCGGTGTCGACCTCGACCACCCGGTAGCCGGCGGCCTGCGAGCGCTGCACCAGCGCCGGCTCGCGCTCGTCGGCCGCGAAGAGCAACGCCTCACCCTCGAGGCTCAGTTCGTCGGCCAGGCACGTCCAAGTGCTCATCGGGGAGACTTCACCGGCGCACGAAGGCGGGTCACTGGTCGAGGAAACGATCCAGCTGCACCCGGCGATCGGGCGCCACCTCATCGGTACCCTTGCGCACCACCAGCACGTCACACGGGGCGTGCTCGACGACCTGATTCGACACCGACCCCATCAGCAGCCCCTTGAAACCCCCGATGCCGCGGGTGCCGACCACCAGCAGCCGGGCGTTCGCGGACGCCTTGAGCAACTCGCGTCCGGCCGGGCCGTGGGGAGTCTCGAGGTGCACCTGCACGTCCGGATACTCGGCGGCGATCGGTGCGACCTCTTTGGCCAGCCGCTCCTTGACGATGGCCTCGAAGTCGTCGGCCGGGGGCACGAAGCCCGGCGACCAGGTGCTCGGGCGGGGGGCCGTGCTGATCGACCAGGCGCGCACGACCCGCACCTCGGCCTTGAGCTGCTGCGCGAGCCACAGCGCCTTGCGCAGCGCCAGCCGCGCGAAATCCGAACCGTCGTTGCCGACCACGATGGGCAAGGGTGCGTCCATGGGGTGACTCTACCGACGCCGGTGGCGGCGCGCTTGTTCGCTTCGCAAGGATGGGGGCATGACCGAGCACCCCATCATCGAGGTCCGCGACTTCCGGATGCGCTTCGGCGACCAGGTCGTGATCGACGATCTGAGCTTCGACGTGCACGCCGGTGAAACGTTCGGGCTGCTCGGCTCGAACGGCTGCGGCAAGACCACCACCATTCGCGCCCTGCTCGGCATCTACGAACCCACCGCCGGCTCGCTGCTGGTCGAGGGCAGGCGCTTCGACCCGGCGCAGGGCTCGCGGCTGGGCTACCTGCCCGAGGAGCGCGGCCTGTACCGCAAGGAGTCGGTGCTCGAGGTGATGACCTATTTCGGCCGGCTCAAGGGGCTGAGCCGCGACGCGGCGTCCGGTTGGTCGAAGGAATACCTGCGCCGGGTCGATCTGGCCGATCACGCCAAGGTGCGCCTCGACAAGCTGTCGGGCGGCCAGCAGCAGAAGGTGCAGCTGGGGGTCACGATCATGAACGCGCCCAGCATTCTCATTCTGGACGAGCCGACCAAGGGCTTCGACCCGGTCAACCGCCGGCTGCTGATGGATCTGGTCGACGAACAGCGCGCGCAGGGCTCGACGGTGGTGATGGTGACCCACCAGATGGACGAGGTCGAGCGGCTGTGCGACCGCATTCTGCTGCTGAAGGACGGCCGAGCCAGGGCCTACGGCACCGTCGCGCAGGTGCAGGACTCGTTCGGTGGACGGCGCATGCGGCTCACGTTCAGCGGCGTGCTGCCCGCCTCGCCGAGCTATCGGGTCGCGGTCAGCGAACGCAACTACGCCGAGCTCGACCTGGCCGAGGATGTCGAGCCGAGCGCCGTCGTCCGCGAGTTGCTCGACGCAGGCGTGCAGCTGCGGGGTTTCGAGACCGCGCGGGTCTCGCTCGAAGAGATCTTTCTCAAGGTGTACGGCGAAAGGGAGGCGGCGGCATGAGCCGGCACAACCTCGGCACGGTGATCTCGTTCGAGTTTCGGCGCACCGTGCTCAAGCCCAAGTTCTGGCTGATCTCGCTGGCGGTGCCGTTGTTGATCGCCGTCGTGGTGGCGTTGATCACGATCAGCGGGCAGACCACCGCCGACCGGGCCCAGAGCCAGGACCAGGAGCCCGTCACCTTCACCTACACCGACGCGTCGGGGTTGATCGAGCCGGCCGTCGCGAAGGCGGCCGGCGGCACCGAGGTGGCGGACGGGGCGGCGGCGCGCGCGGCGGTCGTCGCGGGCACGTCGCAATGCCACATCGACTACCCCAAGGACCCGCTCAGTCAGCCGATCGGGGTGAGTGGCAAAGACATCGGCCTGTTCGACTCGGAACGCTACTCGGCGGTGGCCACCGCGGTGTTCCAGAAGTCGATCGTGCAGCGGATCGGCAACCCGAAGCTGGCGCAGCTCGCCGTCAACGGTCCGGACGTGCAACTGGTCACCTTCGCCGACGGGGCCGCCACGCCCGGCATCGCCGGGGTGATCGTGCCGGCGCTGTTTCTGGTGCTGTTCTACCTGGCGGTGCTGATGCTGGGCAATCAGATGCTGAACGTCACGCTCGAAGAGAAGGAGAACCGGGTCACCGAGATGATCCTGACCACGATGAACCCCACCACGCTGATCGTCGGCAAGGTGATCGCGCTGGTGCTGATCGGCATCGTGCAGGGCATCGTGGTGGCGATCCCGGCCAGCTTCGCGTTCAGCCTGCTCAGCAACGCGATCGGCGCGCCAGCGACGTCCGCCGGCACCGCGACGCTCGGCTCGCTGCCGATCGACCCGGTGCGCACGATCGTCGGGGCGCTGCTGTTTCTGTTCAGCTTCCTGATGTTCACCGGGCTGCTGGTGGCGATCGGGGCGGTGATGCCGTCGGCGAAGGAGGCGGGCAATACCTTCGGCGTGGTGATCATCTCGATGTTCGTGCCCCTGTATGCCGCCTCGTTGCTGGTCAGCGACCCGCACGGCGTGGTGTCGCAGGTGTTCACCTTCTTTCCGCTCACCGCGCCGGTCTCGGCACTGCTGCGCAACGCGACCGGTGGGCTGTACTGGTGGGAGGCCTCGATCGCCCTGACCGTGCTGGCCCTGTTCGGATGGCTGTTCCTGAGCCTGGGGGTACGGCTGTTCCGCACCGGATCGATCAGCTACGGCAGCCGGGTCAACATCGCCCGGGCACTGGGCTGGGGGCGGCCGAGTCGACGCGATAATGGTGGGTCGCGCGGCACCGTCTGAGCTTTTTCTTGTGTTTGTTCGTCTTTGCCGCAAGAATCAGCGCCTTACTCGAATGAAACCGGAGAATCGCCATGACCGATCGCAAGGGCATCAGCCCGGCACAACAGGCCGCCATCGAGCAGACCGAGACCTGGGGAGCGCACAACTACCTGCCGCTGCCGGTGGTGATCGAATCGGGCCAGGGCGCCTGGCTGACCGACATCGACGGCAACCGGTACCTCGACTTTCTCTCGGCCTACTCGGCGGTCAACTTCGGCCACGCGAACCCGGTGCTGACCCGGGCCGTTGCCGAGCAGTTGGGCAAGGTGACGATCACCTCACGCGCGGTGTTCTCGGCGACCTACGGCCCTTTCGTGCAGGCGTTGGCGCAGTTGTGCGGCAAACAGATGGTGCTGCCGATGAACACCGGCGTCGAGGCGGTCGAGTCGGGCATCAAGCTGGCGCGCAAGTGGGGCTACGAAACCAAGGGCGTCGAGGAGCGCCACGCCAACATCATCGTGATGGCCAACAACTTT
>DAOSUG010000194.1:0-4958 GCA_035378545.1 Micropruina sp.
GGCACCGGTCGAAGACGCGCTGGACGTCGGCGCGGCGGTCGGCGGCGCGGCGGTCTCGGACGTGGACGTGGGGGTGCCGGTGCCAATGGTGCAGCCGGCCAGGGTGAACACGGCAACGACCACCGCTGCGAGCAGTCTCATGAGTGGCTCCTTTCGGTAGCCGCACGCTACCTGGCACGAGCGACCGGACGCACCCGCTCAGTCCTCCAGCGGCGCGGCGTCCACCACACCCCGGCGCACCCGCTCGACCACGTCCCGGCACGTCTGCCGCAAATCGCCCGGCCCGGCGGCCTGCGCCACCTGGCCGGCGAAGTCGACCACCTGCCGGGCCCACCGGACGAAGTCGCCCGCCGTGAGCCCGGCCTCGTCCAGCACCTCGCTCAGCGGACGTCCGGACGCCCAGGCGTGGATCGACTCGGCGAAGCCGATGTCGGGTTCGGGGCCGCGCTCGAGGCGATGGTCGCGTTCGGTCAGCCCGACCTGCCGCCAGATGCCGCGGACCGCGGTCTGCGCGGCTTCACTGGCCCGGTCGGGCATGCGGGGCGGACGGCGCCGATCGCCGCCGCGGGCCTCGAAGACCAGGGACGACAGCACGGCCGCCAGCTGCGGCGCGCTCAACCCGTCGAACACCCCCGCCCGGATGCACTCGGCCGTGACCAGATCGAGCTCGGCGTAGATGCGGGCCAGCATGCGTCCGGCATCGGTGACCTCGGTGCCGCCGTCGCCGAGGTAACCCAGCGATTCGAGCACCGAGCAGATGCGGTCGAACTTCACCGCGATGGTGTTGGTGCGCCGCTCGGCCTGGCGCTGCAGGCCCGCGTTGTCACGCTCGAGCCGCAGCGCCTGCTCGGCCCAGCGGGCGTGGTTCTCACGGTCGGGACAGTCGTGGCACGGATGCGCCTTCACCTGCTGCCGCAGGGCGGCGATGCGGTCGGCGAGTTCGCCGTCGAGCGCGGTCGGCGAGTAGCGGGGCGCCGACAGGTCGATCTCGGCCAGTTTCGAGCGGAAGGCCGCCGACAGGTTGCGCCGCGAGGCGGGTTGGCGCGGATCGAAGTGCTTGGGCACGCGCATGCGTCCGGCCACCACGGGCGGGGTCGGAAAGTCCACCAGAGAGAGCCGTTTGAGTTGACGTTCCTCGGTCATCACCATGGGGTGCGGATCGCCCTGCGCCAACCCCGGATCGACCACCACCGCCCAACCGGTGTGCCGCCCGGACGGCACCTTGAGAATGTCGCCCGGTTTCAGTTCGAGCAGCACACTCATGGCTTCGGCCCTGCGGTCGGCCCGACGGCTGCGAGCGGCCTCGCCCTCCAACTCAGAGATCTGAGCGCGCAGCCGCGCGTACTCGGCGAAGTCGCCCCGGTGACACGCGGACTGGGCCAGAAAGCCCTCGATCTTCTCGGTGTTGCGGGCGATCGCGCGGGCCAGGCCCACCACGCCCCGGTCGGACTGGTACTGCGCGAACGACTGCTCGAGCAGCACCCGGGCCCGTTCACGTCCGACGGAGCCGACCAGATTGACCGCCATGTTGTAGGTCGGCGCGAACGAACTGCGCAGCGGATAGGTGCGGGTCGAGGCGAGGCCGGCGACGGAGCGGGGATCCATGCCGCTCTGCCAGAGCACCACCGCATGGCCTTCGACATCGATGCCGCGGCGTCCGGCCCGTCCGGTCAACTGGGTGTACTCGCCGGGCGTGATGGGTGCATGGGTCTCGCCGTTGAACTTGACCAGCCGCTCGAGCACCACGCTGCGGGCCGGCATGTTGATGCCCAGCGCCAGGGTTTCGGTGGCGAACACCACCTTGACCAGCCCCCGGACGAAGCCCTCCTCGACCGCCTCCTTGAACGCCGGCAGCAACCCCGCGTGATGGGCGGCGATGCCGTTGCGGAACGCCTCCACGAAGCCGGCGTAGTCGAGCACGTCCAGATCGGACGGGCTGAGCCCCTCGGTGTGCGCGGCGGCGATCTGCTCGAGCTCGCGGCGTTCGGCGGCGTTGGTGAGCCGCAGCCCCGAATGCATGAGTTGACCGACGGCGGCGTCGCAGCCGGCCCGGCTGAAGATGAAGAAGATCGCCGGCAGCAGCGCTTCAGCGTCCAGTCGTTCGACGGTGGCGTCGCGGCGCGGGATCAGCGACGAGCGCGGGTTGCGCTTGGCGATCTCGCCCCGCACCCGACGTGAGCGCAGCTTGCGCGAATCGTCACGGACGCCGCGCGACTCCTCCTTGGCCAACCGCAACAGTTCCGGGTTGACGTCGACGTGACCGGTGGGCTGCGGACGGGCGGTCGGCGCCTCGTCGGCGAACAGGTCGTACAGGCGGCGTCCGGCCATCACGTGTTGGAACAGCGGGATCGGACGCCGCTCGGACACCACGATCCGCACGTCGCCGCGCACCTCGTCGAGCCAGGCGCCGAACTCTTCGGCGTTGCTGACGGTGGCCGACAGCGACACCACCTGGACGCTCTCGGCGAGGCCGATGATCACCTCTTCCCACACGGCCCCGCGGAAGCGATCGGCGAGGTAGTGCACCTCGTCCATCACCACGAAGCCGAGGTCGCGCAGGGTGCGCGAGTTGGCATAGATCATGTTGCGCAACACCTCGGTGGTCATCACCACCACCGGCGCCTCGCCGTTGATCGAGGTGTCGCCGGTGAGCAGACCCACGTTGGCGGCGCCGTGACGCTCGACGAGGTCATGGAACTTCTGGTTGCTCAGCGCCTTGATCGGCGTGGTGTAGAAGCATTTGGTGCCCCGTTGCAGGGCGAGAAAGACGGCGAACTCGCCGACCACGGTCTTGCCCGAACCCGTGGGAGCGGCCACCAGCACACCCGAGCCCGCCTCCACGTGCGTGCAGGCCTCGACCTGAAAGGGGTCGAGGCTAAAGCCGTAGCCTGCGGCGAAGGCCGCCAGGATGCTGTCGGGCGCGTTGCTCATCGCTGCCCAACCTATCGCGGGCGTCCGCGCAGCCCGGGACCCGGCCGACCGGCGTTGAACGGAGTGGGGGACGCTTCGCAACCCAATGCACCCAACAAACCTGACGCGAACGGAGTTGAGAACGGTGCCCAACCCGATTCACCCCGCAGACGTGAGTCGCTGAACGGAGTGGGGGACGGTTCCTAGCCGATTCACCCGATGACGGGCGTCCCGGGCGTCAAGAGAAGGACGAGGCCTAACGGGGCCTAACGGAGTGAGCAGCCAACTCCGCCCAGACCTCAGGCTCAACGCGCCGGAGAGTGGACGTACTCCACTCAGCCGAGCACCGTGAGTGCCCCCGGGACGGCGCGCACCGCCAGCGGCACGTCGCCGAGCAACTCGCCGTCACCGCTGCCGATCAGCCCGTCACCGTCGATGACCACCTGGGCGGCACGAAACCGCTCGACCGCCGGGTGCCGGACGAACTTTCCGGAGTACAGGCTCGGCAGCAACTGCAGCAGCACCAGGCGCGACACCGGGTGGATCACGGTCACGTCGAGCAGTCCGTCGGTCACGTCCGCGCCGGGAGCGGCCCGCATGCCGCCGCCGAAGAACTCGGCGTTGCATACGAAGACCGCCATCGAATCGAGGTCACGTCGCTGCCCGTCGATCACCAGCCGATACCGCAACGGAGCGAACGTGCGCAGTTCGGCCAGCGCCGACCAGGCATAGGCCAGGGAGCCCATCGGCACGCGCATCGCTGCCGTGCGCAACGCCACCCGCGAATCGAAGCCAGTGGACACCACGCAGCCGACCCAGCGCTCGGCACCGTCCGGTTTCGTGATGTGGGCCAGGTCGACGCGCCGGCTCGCACCCCGGGCGAGGGCCCCGATCGCGTCGCGCACCCGCAGCGGAACACCCAGCCCGCGGCACAGGTCGTTGCCGGTGCCGGCCGGCAGCACTCCGAGCGGTATGTCGGTGCCGGCGCAGGCGTTGAGTCCGAGGTGCGCCATGCCGTCGCCGCCCATCACCAGCAAGGTGGACGCCTGCGCCACGGCCCCACGGCAGACCTGTTCGGCATGGGCTTCGCTACGCGACTCGATGACCTGCAGGTCGGCCCGGGGCAGCGCCGTCCGCAACGCCTGCACGATCGTCGGTAACTGCCGGCCGGCGCGGCCACGTCCGGCGGTGGGGTTGGCCACCAGCACGCAGGGGCCGGCGATCGGCGTCACGAAGTGGCCACGAGTTCGGCGGCCAACCGCTTGGCCTTGCGCTTGTCGTTGAAATGGCAGATCACTTCTGCACCGAGAAACAGCACCGACATCGGAATCGCCAGCGCCAACATCGAGAACGGATCGGTGGACGGGGTTGCTGCCGCACCGAACACGAACGTGCCGAAGATCACGTACAACCGGGCCTTGGCAAGCGCCGACGCCTTCAACACGCCGACCAGGTTGGCACCCACCACGACCACCGGCATCAAGAAGCCCAACCCGAACACCAGCATCAACTGCAGCATCAACTCGAGAAACTTGTCGATCTCGATCAGGTTGGTGATCGGCACCGACTGCGGAGTGAACGACATCAGCACCGAGATGCCCTGGGGCAGGATCCAATACCCGACCGCGACCCCCGCCAGAAACAGCGGCAGCGCCGTGCCGACGAACATCAACGCCCAACGCTTCTCTTTCGCCAACAGCGCCGGCACGATGTACGCCCAGATCTGGTACAGCCAGATCGGCGCGGCCAGGATCAGCCCGCCGACCCCGCAGATCTTCATCGCCAGGGTCAATGGGGTGGTGACGCCCGAGAGCACCATCTGGGTGCTCAACTCGGGGTTGGTCACGCTCAGGATCTCTTTGGCCTGCAACCACGGCTGCGCCAGGAAGGTGTAGACAGGGTTGTAGAAGATCGCGATCACGATCATGCCCAGCACGATGAAGATCAGCGAGAACAGCTCCCGGTACCGCAGTTCGCGCAGGTGGTCGCCCAGGGACATCACTCCGTCGGGCGACGTGGGAGGCGGTTTGAGCCAAGCGAAACTGATC
>DAOSUG010000195.1:0-4958 GCA_035378545.1 Micropruina sp.
TCACCCGCGCCTACACCCAAACACCCCTTGACGAAACATAGGAGAGTCGCACGCCCGGATCTCCACGGGTTGCCGGGATCCCAAGGCAAGGCCGGGATGCCCAGTGACCAACGGAACGTGCAGTCCGAACCGCCGTCATCCCGGCGCACGCCGGGATCTCCACGGGTTGCCGGGATCCCAAGGCAAGGCCGGGATGCCAAGTGACCAACGGAACGTGCAGTCCTAACCCCAGTCATCCCGGCGTACTGACAGCCGGGATCTCGGCGTACGCCAAAACCTCGGGACATGCCCGGCATGACAAGTGACCAACGGAACGTGCAGTCCTAACCCTCGTCATCCCGGCGCACGCCGGGATCTCCACGGGTTGCCGGGATGCCGGGCCTTCGCCGCGATCACGGGCTGTCGCCGGCATCACGAGCCTTGTTTCACCAGATCTTGACCCGCTGCTCGGGCGGCAACCAGAGCGCATCGTCGCCGCCCACCCCGAACGCGTCGTAGAACTCCGGCAGATTCCGCACCACCTGGTTGCAGCGAAACTCGTCCGGCGCGTGCGGATCGGTGGTCAACTGGGTGATCAGGGCCTCGGTGCGGGTCTTGCCCTCCCACGCCTTGGCCCACGAGACGAACAACCGCTGCGGTCCCGTCAGTCCGTCGATCGGCTCGGGGTCGGTCTCACCCACAGCCAGGCGCCAGGCCAGATAAGCGATGGTCAGTCCGCCGAGGTCGCCGATGTTCTCACCGATCGTCAACTCGCCGTTGACCGGATGGCCGGGGGTCTGCTCGGGCGTCAACTCGTTGTACTGCTCGATCAGGGCCCGGGTGCGCTGCTCGAACGCGGCGCGGTCGGCGTCGGTCCACCAGTCGCGCAGCTTGCCGTCGCCGTCGCAGGTGGACCCCTGATCGTCGAAGCCGTGGCCGATCTCGTGGCCGATCACCGCCCCGATCGCACCGTAGTTGACCGCTTCGTCGGCGTGCTCGTCGAAGAACGGCGGCTGCAGAATGGCGGCCGGAAACACGATCTCGTTGCGCAGCGGGTGGTAGTAGGCGTTGACTGTCTGCGGCGTCATCAGCCATTCGTGCTTTCGAATCGGACCGCCCAGTTTCGACCACTCGTGCGCGTACTCGAAGGCGGTGGACCGCAGCACGTTGCCGATCAGGTCGTCGGCGTCGATCACCAGGGCGGTGTAGTCGCGCCACTGGTCGGGGTAGCCGATCTTCGCGGTGAACTTGCTCAACTTGTCGAGGGCCTGGGTGCGGGTGGCCTCGGTCATCCAGTCGAGTTCGCCGATGGAGTGCCGGTAGGCGGCGACCAGGTTGGCCACGAGTTCGTCCATGCGTTGTTTGGCGACGGGTGAGAAGTGCCGCTCGACGTACAGCTTGCCGACCGCCTCGCCCAGGCACCGTTCGACCAGGGTGATGCCCCGCTTCCAGCGTTCGCGGTTGGCCGGAATGCCGTTCAGCGTGGTGCCGTAGAAGCCGAACCTGGCCTGCACGAACGCCTCGGGCAGGTAGGGCGACAAGGCCGACAGCAGGTGCCAGCGCGCCCACGCCCGCCACGACGGCAGCCACTCGGCGTCGATCAGCTCGGACAACTCGGTGACGAACGATGGCTGGGCGTTGATCAACTGCTCGATCGGTGGCACCTCGGCGGCGGCCAGCATGCGCCGCCAGTCGGTGTGCTCGGCGAACGCGTCGGGACGGGTCGGGTTGTACATGGCGCGCAGGTCACGGGTGCGCACCTTGTCGTGGTGCCGCGCGGCGATCTCGGTTTCGAGCTGAAGCACCAGGCGGGCCTGATCGGGGTCCAGCCCCGCCAGGGCGAGGGTTTCGGCCACGTGCGCCTGGTAGGCCTCGCGAATGGCCGTGAACCTCTCGTCGCGGTAGTACTCCTCATCGGGCAGCCCGAGGCCGGACTGGAAGGCGAACAGTGCGTACCGGGTGGGATCGCCCGGGTCGGAGTCGACGTCGATCGCGATCGGTGAGCCGGTGCCGCGCAGAATGCTGCGGCCGAAGTAGTCGAGCAGATCGGGAGTGCTGTCGAGTTCGTCGATCTCGGCCAGCAGTGGCTGCAGCGGCGACAACCCGCGCCGTTCGACCTCATCGGTCTGCATGAAGGACGCGTACAGCGCCTCGACCTTGGCGGCCTCGGTGCCCGGCTCTGCGCCCGACAGCTCGGTGACGATGTTCCGCACCGCACGCTCGGCCTGCTCGCGCAGCACCTGCGTGGCCCCGTAGGACGGCCGGTCGTCGGGAATCGGCGTGCTGGCCAGCCACCGGCCGTTGACGTGCCAGAACAGGTCGTCCTGGGGTCGGGCGGCGGGGTCGAGGTCGAAGGTGCTCACGGCCGCGATCCTAAATGACGTTGTCGCCCACCTGGCGGACCGCCACCTTCTGGTGGTTACTGTGGCGCCGATAGCGAGCCTGCCACCTTTTGGTGGCTATGGATACCCCACTGGGGTATTGATAGCGACCAGAAAGTGGCGCCGGCGGGCGATCGGGGTCGATGTGACACCAAGCCGCCCCGTTCACAACCAGAACCTGGTCAATGCAATCTGGCGACTCGTCACGGACGGGCTCAAGCCGGTCAGCAGCCGCCACGGTCACACCACACCGGTTGGCAGCAGGGGGCAGAATGTAGCTCATGAAGGCACGGCAGCATTCCGACACCCGACGGCGCACCACTCGACTCGTGGGCATCACGGCGGTCGTCGCGCTCTTGGCTGCCACCCTGACCGGGCTACTCGCCCGTGGGGCCGCGGCCGACCCGACGCTGCCGCCGCTCAGCCCCGCCGACCTGCTCAACCGGGTCGCCACGGCCCAGGTCGACGGCATGAGCGCCACCTTCACCCAGCGCAGCGATCTGGGCCTGCCAGCACTACCGGCCGGCGTCGGCGGCGACGACGATCTGCAGTCGGCGCTCAGCCTGCTGACCGGTACCCACACCATTCGGGTCTGGACGGCCGGCCCCGAGCGCAGCCGAGTCTCGTTGGTCGACGCAAGCGCCGAATCGTCCGTGATCCGCAACGGAAATCAGGTCTGGACCTGGTCGAGCGAACAACAGAAGGCCGGCCACGCCACCATCGATGCGAAGAAGCCGACCACCCGTCCGACCGGTGCGCCCACCACTCCCGCCGAGGCCATCGACCGGCTGCTGAACGCGATCGGGCCGAGCACCGAGGTCTCCACCAGCGGCACCGGCTACGTCGCCGGGCGTGCCGTCTACCAGCTCATCCTGGCCCCGAAGGATGCGGCCAGCCTGATCGGTAATGTGCGGCTCTCGGTGGACGCGACCACGTTCGTTCCGCTGGGCCTGCGGGTGCTCGATCGCGGCGGTGCCGAGGCGATCAGCCTGGTGGCGTCCACCGTCGATTACGGCGTTCCGGCTGCGAGCGTCTTCGAGTTCACACCGCCCGCGGGCGTCGAGGTCACCGAACTGGCCGGCAAGCCGTCCGATCACCCCACGGGTACCGCGAAGACCCGTCCAGCCACGAAGACGGTCGGCACCGGCTGGACCACCGTCGTGGTGGCCTCGATCGACGGCAAGGCCACCGACGCCACGGCCAAGGCGCTGCTCGATTCGTTGCCCGCCGTGTCCGGCTCCTGGGGCCATGGCCGGCTGCTCGGCACGAACCTGCTCAACGTCGTGATCACCGACGACGGACGCGTCGCGATCGGCTCGGTGACCGAGGATCGGCTGTACGCCGCCCTGGCCCGGTGAGTCGATCGCCCGACGCCGGGTCGCAGGCCGAGCCGCCACCCGCCGGACCGACCCTGCCCGAGGTGACCTCCGACTCCGACCGGCAAGGGTCGCCGCAGACCGGAATGGCGATCGCGTCGTCCGGGCTGAGCAAGCACTTCGGTCGCCAACTGGTGGTGGACGACCTGGCCCTGGCGGTGCCGTCCGGCTCGGTCTACGGGTTCATCGGTCCCAACGGCTCGGGCAAGACCACCACGATCCGCATGCTGCTCGGCCTGGTCCGGCCGGACTCGGGCTCGTGCGCCCTGCTCGGCGCGCCGATGCCGGGGGCGGCCGGCAGAGTGCTCCCACGGGTGGGAGCTCTGGTCGAGGGCCCGGCGTTCCACCCCTACCTGTCGGGCACGGCCAACCTGCGCAGACTGGACGCCGCCGACCCGTCGAGCGATCCGGCCACGGCCGCCGCGCGGATCGCCGCGGCGCTCGACCGCGTCGGCCTGGGTGCTGCGGCCGGCAAGCGGTATCGCGCCTACTCCCTGGGTATGCGGCAGCGGTTGGGTATCGCGGCTGCGCTGCTGCACCCCCGCGATCTGCTCGTGCTGGACGAGCCCACCAACGGGCTCGACCCGCAGGGCACCCGCGAGGTGCGGCACCTGATCAGTGAACTCGCGGCCGACGGCACCACCATCTTCGTGTCCAGTCACCTGCTCGCCGAGGTCGAGCAGGTCTGCACGCATGTCGGTGTGATGCGGTCCGGGCGGCTGCTCACCCAGGGCCCGCTGGACGATCTGCGCGCACTTACCGCGCCCCGCTTCCGGCTGCTCACCCCGGACTCGGACGCCGCCCTCGGCGTGCTGAGGGCGTTGGGTGCGCCGGACGCCGTCGCCGAGGCCGACGAGGTCACCGGAACCCTGGCCGGTCTGGAGCCGGCCCGCGTGGTCGCCGCGCTGGTGACCGGAGGCGTCGCCGTCCGATCGTTCACGCCGGTCACCGCGACCCTCGAGGACGCGTTCGTGCAACTGACCGGGGAGGGCTTCGATGTCAGCGGCTGAGGGGGTGCGAGTGCGGCGCACACGGCCCACCGGGCGGCTGTTCGGCTCCGAGTTGCGACTGATGTTCGGACGCCGTCGCAACCGGGTCGGGCTGGCCACGCTGCTCGGTCTGGTGGTTCTGGTCGGCGTCGCGCTCAAGATCTCGGCGCTGCGTCATCCCGGCTCACGCGGCGGCGACCTGATCACGTCCGTGGCCGGCAACGGCATCTTTC
>DAOSUG010000196.1:0-4952 GCA_035378545.1 Micropruina sp.
CGATGCAGGCATTCTCGAGTTCGAGAAGCAATGGTGGGCCTTCTCCGGAACCAAAGAGACCGAGATTCGGGAGCGGTTCGGCTTGTCGGCGCCGCGTTACTACCAGTTGCTCAACGACCTGATCGACACGCCGGAGGCGCTGGCTCACGACCCGTTGCTGGTCAAGCGGCTGCGTCGCCAGCGGGCCACCCGTCAGCGTGAGCGTTCGGCCAAGCGGTTGGGCTTCTCGGTCAAGGTCTGAATCGCCCTCCGCAACCGGCGCAGACCGGCATTCGTCACCGGCGCCTCGCGGTAGCCGCCGCGGTGTAGCCCCGCCCCCCGCTCGAAGAGGTTTCTGGACGCCGGGTCGCCCGTGCGTAGCCACGACCAGCCGGCCGCCAGCGCGTACAGGGGCAGAAAGGGTAGCCCGCCGCACCAGAAGTACTGCCACGCGTGCGCGCTCTCGTGGCGCAGCACGTCGGGGTGGTGGTCGGACAATCTCGCCACGCTGGAGGCGGTGATGACGACGTTGCCAACGGTGAAGGCGCCCGCGACCGGAAACCGCGGCCGGTAGCCCTCGGCGAGGGTCAAACCCTCGGGGCCCTGCGCAAGGCCGGCCCGTCCGAGCCGCGCGATCGCGAAGCCCAGAAGCGACGAGAGGTTCAGCAGGTTGCCCACCCGTCGGATCGTGTGGGCGCGGCTCAGGTGCGGCGTCGGCATGCCAGCAGTGTGACGCGACTGAGCGGACGCCCGCTACTCAGCTCAGGGTGTCACTGCTGCCAGCGGTGGACGGCCCGGGGCCCTTGTGTCCACACTGCTCACGACAGTGTTCACCGACCACCACCAGAGGCCGGCCCGGGCCCTCGTGCGAGCCGTGCTCACGACAGTGCTTAACGGCCACGACCAGTGTGCGCCACGGCACCCGCGCCGCCCTTCGCGCGATCACGATGGTGCGCAGCAGCTGTCACCGGGGTCCGGCCGGGAACCCGCCCCCGCTCTGCTCGCGTCCGCGCTCACCAGCCGCCGCCACCCCCACCACCGATGCCGCCGCCGGAGCGACCACCGCCCGACGACCCGGACGAGCGCGATGAGCTCGACCAGCTTCCGCTCGATCGGTTCGAGCCACTCGAACCGCCGGACCCCCACCCGCCGCCGTCGTCGTCGCCGCGCGACGTGGCCCACGAATCGAACGCCCTGCCGATCTCACCACCGGCGCGGGAGGCCCAGCCCTCGCCCCAGGCGGGCCGCGAATCCCAGAAACTGCGGTACGGCGACACGTGTCGGTACCGGGCCGGTGAGGTACGCGCCGCAGCCACGCTCAACGTCAGCGCGGGCACGTCGATCTGCGGCCGGACGGCCGGCGGTGCCGTCCGGTACAACTCGCCCAGCGCCTGACGCCAGGTGTCTTCGACGCCGAACAGAATCGCGTAGGGCAGCAACGGCTCATACAGGTCGATCAGGGTGCCACCGGTTGCGCGCCCGGCGTCCGCGTCCGCGTCCACCCCCTGACTCTCGCCTTCACCCCTGCCCCGGCGTCCCTTCCCGACAGCGCCGTCGACATGGTCCCTTCCACCGGACGACCCGTCCCGGCCTGTGCCTCCGACGGCGGACGCGCTGACCCGGGGAGAGTCCACCGCGTTCTGCATCCAGGCGATCCGGTCGGCCTCGGCCATGGTGACGAAGCGGTGCAGTCCCGCGAGTCGGTCGCGCAGGGCACGTCCACGGGCGGTCAGCCGGCCCAGGGTGGGGTAGTAGTGGGCGGCGGCCACCAGCAACACCACCGCGAGGGTGCCGCAGCCGAGGAAGAGCCAGGCTGGAGAGTCCAGACCGGTGGCGATCACGAACCAGCCGAACAGGATCAACCCTGCGTATCCGAATCCCAGAAGCAGCGCACCGAGTCGGCCCGGGCGGCGCAGGTCGCTGTCGGCCAGCAGGTTCTGACGTAGACGCGACGCCAGCGCCACCTCGGCCTGCGGCACCTCGCCGAGCTGGACGGAGCCGCCCCGGCCGAACAGAGCGGCGCAGATGTCGCGGACCATGGGGTCGATCTGCTCGCGATCGATCAGTCGCACCGTCACCTCGTCCCTGACGGCTCGTCGTTGCCGGCGGCCGAGTCGGGCGCGAGGCTGGGGAGCGGTGCCGATCGGTTCGGCGTTGCTGGAGAGCTGGGCGTGACCGTCGAGCACCAGCTGCGCCAGTTGGGCGGCTGCGCCCCGCTCGGGTCGTCCGAGAAAGTCCGCGGCCAGGATCGGTTGCACCGCAGGAGCCGCGTACTGGATCGGCACGTCGCCGCGCAGCAACAGGCCACGCAGCCTGAACCAGCGCACGCCCAGGGCCAGGGCGAGCAGCGCCGCCGCGGCTACCGGCATGCCGATCGTACCCAGCAGCCCCGGACGCGCCACCGCAGCCGGCAGCGCGCGGGCGACGGTGCCCGGCCGGAAGCCGACGGCGATCGTCATGTTCTGCCTCGGCCCCAGCGCGAGCGCCTCGGTGCTGAAGGAGTCGCCGCTGCGGGTGATCGCGCAGGTCTCGGTCGAGCCGGCGGCCCCTTGATAGCAGGCCTCTTCGCCGAGCAGGTGCCCGGCCAGATCGGGGGCCACGCTCAGCGTCGCCTGCACGCGGTCGAAGCGCTGCAACCACCCCGTGCCGTTGACGTCGAGGTAGATCTCCTGCCGGTCGCCCGCCTGCACCATCGCGTTGCCGATGGTGTAGCTGATCACGTAGTCGACGCGTCCGAACACGTAGGTGTTGGCGCTGCCGATCCGCAGCACGACATCGTCCGAGCCCGACTCGCTGCGCCGGGTGAACGCGATCGGCTTGCCGTTGGTGCCGGTCACGCGGATGTTCGCCAACTCGACGCTTTCGCCGCGGTAGCTCGAACGCAGCCGCCGCTCGATGCCGTGGTTCACGTAGCGGCGCGGAAAATCGGCGGTGATGTGCTCGGTGACGTCGATCGCCAGCCGGTCGCCGGACCGGCGCGCGTCGTACTCGCCCACGAAGGCCACCACGGTGAAGCGGTTCTCTGCAGAGGTGGCGGTCACGGTGCCCGCCCGTACCGCATCGATCATCAGCGGCACGGCCATCAGCAGCAGCCAGCCGAGCGGATACGCGATCCAGCGCGAGATGGTGGCGAACACCCGGTCAGATTAGGCGGTCGGTGGGTCCGATTCGTTTGCACTCGCCATGGTCGAGTGCTAAACATGGTGTTAGCACTCTCACCATGAGAGTGCTACCCGGTCAGTTCGATGAGGCCCCCGGGCCGTCCGTCGCGGGCATCGAGATGACCACCCGACCTGACTACCCGTGGGCCCCGTCCCACCGATGCAGAAGGATTGCCTGTACCCATGGCAAAACTGATCGAATTCAACGTTGAGGCCCGCCGCGGCCTTGAGCGGGGCATGAATGTCCTCGCTGACGCAGTCAAGGTGACGCTCGGCCCCAAGGGCCGCAACGTCGTGCTTGAGAAGAAGTGGGGTGCACCCACCATCACCAACGACGGCGTCTCCATCGCCAAAGAGATCGAGCTCGAAGACCCCTACGAGAAGATCGGCGCCGAGCTGGTCAAAGAGGTCGCCAAGAAGACCGACGACGTTGCCGGTGACGGCACCACCACCGCCACCGTTCTGGCTCAGGCCATGGTGCGCGAGGGCCTGCGCAACGTGACCGCCGGCGCCAACCCGATGGGCCTGAAGAAGGGCATCGAGAAGGCCGTCGCCGCCATCGTCGATTCGCTGGCCGCGCAGTCCACCGATGTCGAGACCAAAGAGCAGATCGCGGCCACCGCGTCCATCTCGGCCGCTGACCCCACCGTCGGCGACATCATCGCCGAGGCGATGGACAAGGTCGGCAAAGAGGGCGTGATCACGGTCGAGGAGTCGAACACCTTCGGTCTCGAACTCGAGCTCACCGAGGGCATGCGCTTCGACAAGGGCTACATCTCGCCGTACTTCGTCACCGATCCCGAGCGCATGGAGGCCGTCCTGGACGATCCCTACGTGCTCATCGCCAACAGCAAGATCAGCTCGTTGAAGGACCTGCTGCCGGTGCTCGAGAAGGTCATGCAGAGCGGCAAGCCGCTGCTGGTGATCGCCGAAGACACCGACGGCGAGGCTCTCGCGGGCCTGATCGTCAACAAGATCCGCGGCACCTTCAAGTCGGTCGCCGTCAAGGCTCCCGGCTTCGGTGATCGCCGTAAGGCCATGCTCACCGACATCGCCATTCTGACCGGCGGCCAGGTGATCTCCGAAGAGGTCGGGCTCAAGCTCGACGCCGTGACCCTTGAGCTGCTGGGCCGGGCGCGCTCCGTGCTGGTGACCAAGGACGAGACCACGATCATCGAGGGCGCCGGTGACTCCGAGCAGATCGCGGGCCGGGTCTCGCAGATCCGCAAAGAGATCGAGAACTCCGACTCCGACTACGACCGCGAGAAGCTGCAGGAGCGGCTGGCCAAGCTGGCCGGCGGCGTTGCGGTGATCAAGGTCGGCGCGGCCACCGAGGTCGAGCTGAAGGAGCGCAAGCACCGCATCGAGGACGCCGTTCGCAACGCGAAGGCGGCCGTCGAAGAGGGCATCGTCCCCGGCGGTGGTGTGGCGCTGTTGCAGGCCGCCAAGTCCGTCGACCTCTCCGACCTGGTCGGTGACGAGGCCGTCGGGGCCCAGATCGTGCTCGGCGCGTGCTCCGCTCCGCTGAAGCAGATTGCGGCGAACGCCGGTCTCGAGGGTGGCGTCGTGGCCGAGAAGGTGGGCAACCTGCCCGCCGGCCAGGGCCTCAACGCGGCCACCGGCGAGTACGTCGATCTGCTGGCCGCCGGCATCATCGATCCGGCCAAGGTGACCCGTTCGGCGCTGCAGAACGCGGCCTCGATCGCGGCCCTGTTCCTGACCACCGAAGCGGTCATCGCCGACAAGCCCGAGAAGGCTCCGGCCATGCCGGCCGGCGGCGACGGCGGCATGGGCGGCATGGACTTCTGAGTC
>DAOSUG010000197.1:0-4942 GCA_035378545.1 Micropruina sp.
AGGGGTTGGGCGTGGGTGAGGTGGGCTATCTGATCACCGGGGTGAAGGACGTCCGGCAGTCGCGGGTGGGCGACACCGTCACCCTGACCACGCGGGCGGCCACCGAGAATCTGGGCGGTTACCGGCAGCCGAACCCGATGGTCTACGCCGGGCTGTACCCGATCGACGGGGCCGACTTTCCCGAACTGCGCGAGGCGCTGGACAAGCTGCAGCTCAACGACGCCGCGCTGACCTATGAGCCGGAGACGTCCGGGGCGTTGGGGTTCGGCTTTCGGATCGGCTTTCTGGGCCTGCTGCACATGGAGATCGTCCGTGAGCGGCTCGAGCGCGAGTTCAACCTCGACCTGATCTCGACCGCGCCGAACGTGGTGTACCGGGTGGTGATGGAGGATCGCAGCGAGCATCTGGTGACCAACCCGTCGGAGTACCCCGACGGCAAGGTCGCCGAGGTCTGGGAGCCGGTGGTGAAGGCCACCATCCTCACCCCCACCGACTACATCGGCACGATTCTGGAGCTGTGCCAGGCCCGCCGCGGCACCCAGACCGGCATGGACTACCTCAGCGAGGACCGGGTCGAGATCCGCTACCAACTGCCGCTGGCCGAGATCGTGTTCGACTTCTTCGACGCGCTGAAGTCACGCACGAAGGGGTACGCCTCCCTCGACTACGACGCGGCCGGTGAACAGATGGCGAAGCTGGTCAAGGTCGACATTCTGCTGCACGGCGAGCCGGTGGACGCCTTCAGCGCCATCGTGCACACGGATGCGGCCTACGCCTACGGGGTGGCGATGGCCAAGAAGCTCAAGGAACTCATTCCGCGCCAGCAGTTCGAGGTGCCGATCCAGGCCGCGATCGGGTCGCGGGTGATCGCGCGCGAGACCGTCCGGGCGATGCGCAAGGACGTGCTGGCCAAGTGCTACGGCGGCGACATCAGCCGAAAGCGCAAGCTGCTCGAGAAGCAGAAAGAGGGCAAGAAGCGCATGAAGATGGTCGGCCGTGTCGAGGTGCCGCAGGAGGCGTTCGTGGCCGCGCTGTCGACGGGTGAGACGTCCGGTAAGAAGTAGCGCGAGCGCCCCCCTGACTATCGTGCGCCTGCGAAGCTTCGCGGGCGCACGATAGTTAGGTGGGGGTTCGGCGGCTCAGGCGAGCGTGCCGATGTAGAACCGGGTCAGTTGCGACTCTGGACGCTGCTGCCCCTCGTGCTGGGCGTCGAAGGCGGCGGTGGCGTCGGTGCCGCAGAGCGCGATGATGTGCTCCCTGCCGCCGGGATGCTGGCCGATCCAGTCGGTGAGGTTGTAGACGCCGTCGTCGATCGCCGCCCAGCAGTCCGCCTGGGTGTTGTGCTGCTTGACCTGCTCGAGGGTGTAGCTCTGAGCGGACGCGCTCGCGCCGGCCGTGCTGGTGGCGGTGGACGCGCCGGTGGACGTGCTGCTGGCGCCGGCGGTGGACGGAGCCGTGGCGCCGGCGGTGGACGGAGCCGCTGCGGCCGAGGTGCCGCCCCAGACCGCCGTCGCGCCACTGTGGCCGACCAGCACGGTGACCACCACGGACGCGGCCGCGGCCACCGCGGCCAGGGCGCCGATGCCACGGGTCAGCGGGGTCAGTCCATCGCGGCCACGCTGCATGAAGTACCACACTGCAGCCAGGGCCAGCGTCGCGGTCGCCACCCACGGCAGCACCTGACCGATCGCCTGGTGCGCGGTGGGGGTGCCGACCTGGGCAGCCAGCGCGTTGCCGGACGCGGCCGCGACGAACGCCGAGCCGGCACCGATCACCAGGCCCAGCACGCTCAGCCCGGCGAAGTGACGGCGCCACCGGTTCACCAGCACGCAGGCGATCAGCCCGAGGGCCGACAGGGGCAGCAGCACCACGACCGCGTGCACGACCAGTGGGTGAAGGGGTAGACCGAAGACATCGAACATCGCGGGCTCCTCGGGGTCATGGGGGCAGCAAGTCGTTGACGTGTCAACAATACCTGGCGCCGGCGCGGTACCAGAGCCGTGAACCTGTGAATCACCTGTCTGTTTGCGCTCGCCTGCCTGCGCGGACGGAGTGAGGTGGCGACAGGCTCAATCGTCAACCGGCCGGAACGTCAGCCCTGCAGCGTTGACGCGCGGTCGCGTCCATGCAACAACCGGGCGGCGAGCGCGCCACCCAGGGCGCCGCCCAGATGCGCCTGCCACGACACGCCCGGTTGGGTCGGCAGCACGCCCCACAGAAGGCTGCCGTAGACCACGAGCACGGCGACCGCGATCACGATCTGCGCCGTGTTGCGGGTGAAGACGGCCCGCACCAGGAGGTAGGCCAACCACCCGAAGACCAGCCCGCTGGCGCCGATCGTCACCGTGTGGGGTGGGCTCAGTAGCCAGGCGAACAGGCCGCTGACCACGACGATCACCACCGTGGCCCACAGCGCGCGGCCCCAGCCGCCGAGCAGCACCAGAAAGCCCAACGCTGCGAACGGCAGGGTGTTGGCCGCCAGATGCGCCCAGTCGTCGTGAATCAGCGGTGCCACGAACACCGACGGCAGCGAGGCCACGTTCCAGGACTGGATCCCGAGCATCTCCAGGGCCCCGCGGGTGACCTGGTCGACGAGCTCGATCAGCCACAGCAGCACCGTCCAGGCACCGATCACGATGCCCGCGGTGCGGGCAGGTACGAGGGAGTCGCGCCGTGACAGCGTGTGGCTGCTCATGGCGTCCAGTCTGCCGGGGCGGGTCAAGTGGGCAGGCTCGGAGCACCGAGCACGAACCCGCCTCAACCGGCCAGCTCACCGACCTTGAAGTCGGCCAGCTGCGTGTTCGGTCTGGCCTGGTCGTCATGCTGGCCGTGGAATGCCTTCGTGGCGTCTGTGCCGCACAGCGCGATGATCTTGTCGCGGCCGCCGGGATGCCGGTTGATCCACTCGGTCAGGTTGTAGACCCCGCCGTCGATGGCCGCCCAGCAGTCGCTCTGGGTGTTGTGCGTGGCGACGTCCGCCAGCGTGTAGCTCGTGGTGGCTGAACTGGACGAACCGGCTGCGGACGACTGCGTGCCGGTGGCGGTTGCGCTGGTGGTGGCGGTGGCGGTTGCGCTGGTGGCGGCGCTGCTGGCCGGCGCTGCCGAGGTGGCGGACGGCCCGCCGCTGCAGGCGGTCAGCGTGAGCAGGGCCAGGGCGGCACCAACGAGTGCGGGGTGCGGGTTCATCGCCCAAGAGTAGTGCCTGACGCATCAAACATCCTTGTCCGAGGGGCCTGTTGAAATCTCAAGATCTGGCGGACCGGTCCCGCGGCAACTAGGCTCCCTGCCGTGCCGAACCACCGCGGGCTGCGTTCGCCGGGCCACCTGCGCCACGGCCGGCTCTCCACCCTGCTGCTAGCCCCCAGCCTGTTCGGGTTGTCGGCCTTCTTGATCTTTCCGATCCTGATCGTGATCTGGCTGTCCCTGAACAAGTGGGACCTGCTCGCCCCGATGCGCTTCGTCGGACTGGCCAACTACGCCGACGTGCTCACCGACCCCACCTTCGGCAACTCGATGTGGCGCACGTTGATCTTCGTGGTGTCGGTGATTCCGCTGCAGACTGCGCTGGGGCTGTTCATGGCTGTGCTGCTGACCCGCGGACTGCCCGGCTCGGCGTTGTTCCGGGTGATCTACGTCATTCCCTGGATCTGTGCGCCGCTCGCGCTCGGGGTGGTCTGGAAGTGGATTCTGGCGCCGTACGACGGAGCGTTGAACAACCTGCTCGGCATCGGCGTCGAGTGGTTGTCGAACCCCGCCCTGGCGATGCCGGCGGTCGCCGGGGTGACCATCTGGTCGCAGGTCGGCTACACCACGTTGTTCTTCATGGCCGGCCTGGCCGCGATTCCCGACCAGGTGCTCGAGGCCGCGCAACTGGACGGGGCCGACGGCTGGCAGGTGTTCTGGCAGATCAAACTGCCGCTGCTCGGCCCGACGATGTTCTTCGTGCTGGTCACCGGCGTGATCTCGGCCTTTCAGGCGTTCGACCAGATCTATGCCCTGACCCCCAACGGCGGGCCCGAAGGCACCACCGACGTGATCGCCACCCGCATCTACCTGGAAGCCTTTCAGGGCGGTTTCAACCTGGGCCGGGCCTCGGTGATGGCGCTGGTGCTGTTCGTCATTCTCGTGGTCGTCACCGTCGTGCAACAGCGGTTCTTCGCCGACAGGATCACCTATGACCTCAGCTGATCGCGCAGGCCGCACCGCCGGCGCTACACCGCGCACCACCCCGTCCGGCGAGGCGCAGAATCAGGCGGAGCCCGTGCCGGTGCTCCGGTCGTCCGCTCGCACCCATCGCCGCCGCACCCCGCTCGCGGACGCCCTGACCTATCTGGTGCTGCTGGTGGCGGCGGTGCTGACCCTGGCCCCCTTCGCGCTCAGCTTCATGACCGCGTTCAAGTCGCCGCAGCAGTTCGCCTCCGAACCGGCACTGAACCTGCCCAACCCGATCACCACCGAAAACTTCGTGCGGCTGTTCAGCGGCGACTACAGCTTCATCAGTCCGATCGCGGTGACCGCACAGATGGTGGCGGTGATTCTGGTCGGGCAGTTGCTGTTCTCGATCATGGCGGCCTATGCCTTCGCCAAGCTGCGCTTCGCCGGCCGCGACATTCTGTTCTGGATCTACCTCGCCACCTTGATGGTGCCGCAGGTGGTGATCGTCATTCCGCTGTACGTGATGATGGTGCAGACCGGCATGCGCAACACGTTCTGGTCGCTGGTGCTGCCGTTCATGTTCGGCTCGCCGTACGCGGTGTTTCTGCTGCGCGAGCACTTTCGCAGCATTCCCAACGACCTGATCGATGCCGCGCGCATCGACGGGGCCGGCGACTGGCGCATTCTGTGGCAGATCGTGGTGCCGCTGAGCAGGGGCATCGTCTCGACGCTGGCGATCATCACCGTGGTCAGTCACTGGAACAACTTCATGTGGCCGTTGATCATC
>DAOSUG010000198.1:0-4927 GCA_035378545.1 Micropruina sp.
ACGCCACCGTCCAGCAGCGCGGCCTCGTCGGCGAAGCGACCCTGTGGGCTGCTCACCCGCACGGCGTGGCCACCGAACATGGCGGTCAGCCCGTCCGCGAGCCGGTGGGTGACGTGCCCTTCAGGCATGATCGCTCCTGGGTCGAACCGGACGCCCGGTCAGCGCGCGTGCCGTTCTTCGTAGTCGGTCAGCATGTCGATGCGCCTGATGTGCCGGGGGTCGTTCGAGAACGGCGTCTCGAGAAACACCTTCACCATCGCCAGCGCATCACTGAGCGACTGCATGCGTCCGCCGAGGGCGACGATGCGGGCGTCGTTGTGCTCGCGAGCCAGCCGCGCCATCACGGTGTTGTAGGCCAGGCCGGCCCGCACGCCTTTGACTTTGTTGGCAGCGATCTGCTCGCCGTTGCCCGAGCCGCCCAGCACGATGCCCCGGCTGTCGGGGTCGGCCGCCACCGCCTCGGCGCACGGCAGGATGAAGACCGGATAGTCATCGGACGAGTCGTAGCTGTGCGCGCCATGGTCCACCACGTCATAGCCGGCGGCGGTCAGCTCCTTGACCAGGAACTCCTTCAGATCGTAGGCCGCATGGTCGGCCGCGATGTGTACGCGCATGGCGTCAACATAGCCGACCCATGCGGGCGCTCGTCCCCCCGAACGCTCGCCCAACTATCCAGGGCTTGCGAAGCTTCGCGGGTCCTGGATACTTGCGCGGGCGTTCGGCGTGAAGAGCGACAGCTCCTCAGTCGAAGATCGGGCCCACCGTGCGCGTGCGCTTGGCCTCGAAGAAGCCCGGGTAGGCGGTCAGTTTGACGAACCCGTCGAACAGGTCGCCGGCCTGCTCGCCCTTGGGCGCCGGCGAGATCACCGGGCCGAACAGCGCCATGCCGTTGATGTGCAGCACGGGGGTGCCCACCTCGTCGCCGACCGGATCCATGCCCTCGTGATGCGAGCGCTCGAGCTCGTCGTCGTTGGCATCGGTATGGCCGGCGTCCAGCAGTTCTGCGGGCAACCCGGCCTCCGCGAGAGCAGCGGCCACCGTGGCGTCCGACAACTCCTCGCCGCCGGGATGCAGCCGGGTGCCGATCGCGGTGTAGTACGCGGTGAGCTTGTCGGGGTGGTCGCGCTGCACAGCAAGTGCAACCCGGGCCGGCGGCAACGCCTTGGCCATCAGGTCCTGGTACTGCTCAGGCAGGTCACGGCCCGCATTCAGCACCGACAGGCTCATCACGTGGAACTGCACCTCCACATCACGAACCTTCTCGACCTCCAGCAGCCAGCGCGAGGTCATCCATGCCCAGGGGCAGACCGAGTCGAACCACATGTCCACGTGTTGCGTCATGCAGCAACCATAGGTGGCATCCAACCCGGCGCCGGCACCGTTCTGCCGCAGTGCCGGCCCGTCGCGATCAGGCCCGTCCGGTCGATTCCCCGCTACTGCACGCATCACCACGGTCCAGGCTGATCCGGCCGCCCGTGGCCCAACCCGGAATGCGTGCAGCCACTCACGATTACGCGTGCAGCGAATGCCCCAAAGGGTGAAGCGGAGACGATGACGATGACAGACGGCTCCGCTACTGTGCCAAGCGCGATCCCCACCGGTTTCTGGAGGAGGAACATGTATCCGGCCAACATCACCCGAGCCGAAGCCGCCGCACGGGCACGACAGCTGCACATCACCGGCTATCGGGTAACCGTCGACCTCACCGGCTCGGCCACCACCTTCACCTCGACCTCGACCATCCGCTTCACGTCGTCGGCCGGCGCCACCTTCGTCGACCTGATCGCCGACTCGATCGTCGAGGCCACCCTGGACGACGCCCCGCTCGACACGTCCGGTTATCGGGGGGAACGTCTCGATCTCGATCTCGCCGAGGGCGAGCACGTGCTCGCCATCACCGCTGTGTGCCGCTACAGCAACACGGGTGAGGGTCTTCACCGCTTCGTCGACCCGGCCGACGAGCGGGTGTACTGCTACACCCAACTCGAGGTCGCGGACGCCCGGCGCGTCTACGCCTGCTTCGAACAGCCCGATCTGAAGGCATCCTTCACCTTCGCCGTGATCGCGCCCGCGCACTGGACGGTGCTGTCCAACTCCCCCGAGGTCACCCCGATCGTGGCCGGTGACCTGGGTCGCTGGGAGTTCGCCGCCACACCGCCGATCTCCACCTACATCACCGCCCTGATCGCCGGCGAGTACCACACCGTCCGCAGCGTGCTGCAGGGCCGCGGCGCCGAGATTCCGCTCTCGCTGTCCTGCCGGATCTCGATGGTGCCCCATCTGGACGCCGACCGACTGTTCGAAACCACCTCCCGGGGCTTCGAGGTTTTCGAGCAGCACTTCGGGGCGGCGTATCCGTTCAGCGACTACGCGCAGGTCTTCGTGCCCGAGTTCAACGCCGGCGCGATGGAGAACGCCGGCTGCGTGACGATCCGCGATGAGTACCTGTATCGGTCTCGTGTGACCGCGGCTGCCTATGAGGGCCGCGACAATACGATCCTGCACGAGCTGGCACACATGTGGTTCGGCAACCTGGTCACCATGACTTGGTGGGACGACCTGTGGCTCAACGAATCGTTCGCGGAATGGGCCTCCCACTTCGCCCAGGATGAGATCCGCAAGGTTCACGGCGGCAACGATCCCTGGGCCACCTTCTGCAACCAGCGCAAGACCTGGGCATACCGGCAGGACCAGCTGCCCTCCACCCATCCGATCGCTGCCGACATGGTCGACCTGGAGGCGGTCGAGCTCAACTTCGACGGCATCACCTACGCCAAGGGCGCCTCGGCCCTGCGTCAACTGGTCGCGTTCGTCGGGCTGGAGCCGTTCCTGGCCGGCATCCGCACCTACTTCTCCCGGCACGCCTGGGGCAACACCCAGCTCGGCGACCTGCTGGAGGCGTTGGAGGAATCGTCCGGACGGGACCTGTCCTTCTTCGCCGGCCAGTGGCTGCAGACCGCCGGGGTGAACACGCTGAGCCACCAGGAAGAGGTCGACGCCAAGGGTCGATTCACCCAGTTCAGCGTCGTTCAGAGAGCACCGGAGCAGTGGCCGACGCTGCGCCGGCACCGTATCGGCGTCGGGCTCTACGACGAGACCGAGACCGGCATCGAGCGGGTGCACCGGGTCGAGGTCGATATCGACGGTGCAGTGACCGAGGTCGAGGCGCTGGCCGGCGTCCCTGCCCCGGCGGTGGTGATCGTCAACGACGGCGACCTCTCCTATGCCAAAATCCGGCTCGATCGCGGGCTGCAGGTGGTGGTGCAGCGCATCCAGGACTTCGCCGATCCGCTCACCAGGGCGCTGCTGTGGGGTGCCACCTGGGACATGTGCCGCGACGCCCAGCTGAGTGCGGCCGACTACGTGGACCTGGTGGTGCGGGGCGTCCCGGTGGAAACCGACCTGACGGCCGTCGGCGCCGTGCTCGCCCAGGCCGAAACCGCTGTGCGCTACTACGCTCCGCCTGCCGGACGCGCCGCGCTGGCGGCTCGCTGGACGTCCGGACTGGCGGGCCTGCTGAAGCGCGTCGAGCCGGGATCGGACCACCAACTCGCCCTCGTCCGCGCGTTGGCGACGTCGACCACCACGCCTGCCGGCGCTGAACTGTTGTCGGCGTGGCTGGCCGGTGACGAAGTGCCGGAAGGACTGGCGGTCGATGCCGACCTGCGCTGGCGGCTGGTCACCAACCTGGCCCGGCTGGGCGGCATCGCCGAGCCCGGCATCGCCGCCGAACTGGCCCGGGACAACACCGCCACGGGTGCCGAGAAGGCGGCCGGGGCCAGGGCCGCGCGCCCGGATGCCGGGGCCAAGGCGGCGGCTTGGCAGTTGGCCATCGAGGATCCGTCCGTGCCGAACGAGACCCACACCCAACTGTGCGCCCACTTCTGGCAGCTCGATCAGAACGAGGTGCTGACACCCTACGTCGACCGGTGGTTCGCGGTGATGGAAGACATCTCTGCCCAGCGCAACGGATGGGGCCAGCGCTCGCTGGCGATCCGCAAGAACGTGGGCGAACTGCTGTTCCCGCGTCCGTTGGGTGACCGTGCCCTGGTGACACGGATCAACGACTGGATGGCCGGGACGGACCTCAACGACTCCGTGCGGCGCATGGTGAGTGAGCGTCGCGACGATGTCGAACGGGCGCTGCGCTGCCAGGAGGCCGCCGAATAGCCTGGCGACCCTCCCACTCCGCGCCCAGACCAGCGATACATACCCCCTGGGGTATATGGTGTTGGTGTGAGTGGAGAACGAGTAAGGACGATCGTGGTGGTGGGCGGCGTCGCCGGTGGGATGAGTTGCGCGGCACGGGCCCGCCGGCTGGATGAATCGGCGGAGATCATCGTGCTGGAGCGAGGCGAGCACGTGTCCTTCGCCAACTGCGGACTGCCGTACTACGTAGGCGGCGAGATCGCCGATGCCGCCGCGCTGCTGGTGCAGACCCCGCAGTCGCTGCGCTCGGCCCTGAACCTGGACGTGCGGACCGGTCACGAGGTGACCGGAGTCGACCCGGCCCGCAAGGTCGTCACGGTACGCACCGGTTCGGGCCACCACGAGATCCGCTACGACGCGCTGGTGCTCTCCCCCGGGGCGGCGGCGATCCGGCCCGCCATCCCCGGCATCGACTCCGCCCTGGTGCACACCGTCCGCAGCGTGGAGGATGCCGTGGGCCTGCGGGCCGAGGTGGACGCCCGTCCTGCCGGACGCGCTGTGGTGCTGGGCGCCGGGTTCATCGGCCTGGAGGTCGCCGAGGCGTTGGCCGCACAGGGCATGGCGGTCTCGGTGGTCGAACTCGCCGCACATGTGCTGCCGCCGCTGGAACGCGAGGTCGCGCACGACGTGGAAGTCGAGTTGCGAGGGCTCGGTATCGCGGTTCACACCGGGGTTCCGGCCACCGCCATCGAAGCCGTTGCCGATCATGCCCTGATCC
>DAOSUG010000199.1:0-4923 GCA_035378545.1 Micropruina sp.
CAGCTGCACCGCCGCCACCAGCAGCAGCACCGCCACCATCGACCACCAGGACGGCACCATGAACGCCACCCCCACCTGCACCATCACCATCCCGGTGAACACCGGGTTGCGCGTCCACCCGAACACGCCGCCGGTCACCAGACTCGTTCGCTCCCCCGGATCCACCCCGATCCGCCACGACACCCCCATCTGCGCCTGCGACACCAGCACCACCACCAGACCGGCCACGGTCAGCGCCAGCCCCACCCCGGCCGGACCCGGGCCCGCCGAGACCACTTGCACCGCACCAACCGCCGGAGCGAGCACCCCGAACAGACCCGCGAGCAACGCCGCCCCGAACAGGGCCGCGCCCACCCGCGCCGCCGGCCCTCCGTGCCGGGACACCCCCACCCAGCCCGATCGTCCCGTCCGCCGCAGCTGCCACACCGTCCGCAGCCCGAACGCGGCCAGCAGACCAGCCGCATACAGCACCAACGCCGCCGTCTGCATCAAATACCACCCTCCTCAGTACATGATTGCCTGAATACAGACATCACTGTACTGTCTCGGGAAGTCGGAACACATCCCCATCACCCGAAAGGCCCAGGTCGCGGCATGCACAGCACTCATCACCCGGATGGCACGTCTTGAGCGGGCACGACCATGACCACGCCGTGGCGGTCACCACCCACCGGGGCCGGATCCTGCTCGTGCTTGTCCTGACCAGCACGGTGCTGGTCGTCGAGGTGATCGGCGCGATCATCACCGGCAGCCTGGCCCTGCTGGCCGACGCCGGGCACATGTTGACCGATGTCGCCGGCCTGGTCATGGCGCTGATCACCGCGACCCTGATGACCCGTCCGGCCAGCTCCACCCGTACGTGGGGGTGGCGGCGGGCGGAGATCCTCGGCGCCACGGCGCAGGCGGCCGCCCTGTTCGCGGTCGGGGTGTTCGTGCTGGTCGAGGGCGTCCGCCGGCTGTTCGAGCCGCCGGACGTCGCGTCCGGCCTGATGGTCGTGTTCGGCGTGGTCGGCCTGGTCGCCAACGCGGTCGGCATTCTGATCCTGATCGGCAACCGCAACGCGAACATGAACATGCGGGCGGCGTTCCTCGAGGTGCTCAACGACACCCTGGGTTCGGTCGCGGTGATCGTGGCCGCGGTGACCATCGCGCTCACCGGTTGGGAGCAGGCCGACGCGCTCGCCTCCATCCTGATCGCGCTGCTCATCCTGCCGCGGGCGTTCCGGCTGTTGCGTGAGGCGGTGGACATCCTGCTCGAGAAGACGCCGGCCGACCTGGACCTGGACGAGGTCCGGCGGCACATCCTGGACCTGCCGCACGTGCAGGAAGTGCACGACCTGCACGCCTCCCAGATCGCGACCGGGCTGCCCGTGCTCAGCGCCCACGTGATCGTCGACGACGAGTGCTTCACCGATGGGCACGCCGCCCGCCTGCTGACCGACCTACAGGATTGCGTGGCCACGCATTTCCCGGTCAGCATCGAACATTCGACGTTCCAGATCGAACCGGCCGGGCACCGCACGACCGAGCACACCTTGCACCCCTGACCCCGACCGGCGACTGACCCGTCACGGACATGGAGAACCGAACCCGAATGAACCGATCCGCATTGTCCCCGCACCTGTTTCGCCGCTCGGTGACCGTTCTCGGCCTCGCCCTGCTGGCGCTGGTCGGGTTCGCGCTCCCGGCCAGTGCGCACACCGAACTCACCGGCAGCGATCCCGCCGACGGTGCCACAGTGATCACTGCGCCGGCCTCGGTGACGCTGTCCTTCAGCGAGGGGGTGCAGGACTTCGCCCTGTCCGTGGTGGTAACCGGCCCCGACGGAACCCAGTACGCGGCCGGAGAGCCGGTCGCGGACGGCACCAGCGTGACAACGACGGTGAACCCGCTTGGGTCGGCGGGAATCTACACGGTCGCGTACCGGATCGTCTCCGCGGACGACCACCCGGTCACCGGCCAGGTCACCTTCGCCTACGCCCCTCCGCCGGTGGCCACCACCTCACTGGCGGGCAGTGCCGCACCAGCCGCCCCGGCCTCGAGCAGCCTGTCGTCGAGCGCTTCGCCGGTGACGGCCGCGGCCGACCGCAGTCCGACCAGCTCGCCGGTCCCCAGGAGTACCGCGACCGCGGCGACGGCCGCCTCGTCTGACACCGGAACTCCCTTCTGGATGTGGGTTCTCGTCGTGGTCGTGACCGCGCTGCTGCTGGTCGGCGGGTGGTTCGCGTGGCGCTCCCGCTCGGGGAACGCCGGCTGACAGATCCGCCCGCCGAGGGCCGCTGCGGAGAGCATGGCGTCAGGCCGCCGCCCGGGCCGCCGCGGCGTCCCGGGAAATCCGGTCGGTGATGTCGGCGGCGTCCCGGCCGACGAATCCGAGGAGTGCGGAACCGCGGGTGCGTTGCCAGGGCAGGCCGATCGTGTAGAGGCCGCGGCTGGACGTGACGCCACCCTGTTGGCGAATCCGGCCATATTCGTCGAGCACCCCGGGAACAGTGACGAGCGAATGGTCGACGGTGAATCCGGTGGCCCAGACCACCGAGTTCACCGTCGCCGTTGTGCCGTCGGTGAACCGGGCCGTCCGCCCTTCGGCGCCGACGAGTCGGGGATGCAGCCGGACCCGGCAACGGCGGGCGAGCCGACGCGGCCCGTCTCCGAACACCGGATCCCTGGTTTGCAGTCGCCGACCCAGTCGGGACTGCGCGGTGATCCGGTCGAACCGGACCAGGCCGGCCCACCAGAAGAAGTCCCGGCCCAGGATCCGTTGCGGCAGGACCGGGTTGCGGTCGCCGGTGGACAGGTGGACGGCGCGGGACGCGGACAGTTCGCGGGCAACCTGGCACCCCGAATTGCCCGCGCCGACCACCAGCACCGGTCCGGGCGGCAGGCCGGCGGGGTTGCGGTATTCCGCGGTGTGCAGTTGGGTGACTGCCGGGTCGAAGCCGCCTGCGACGGATGGGATCACCGGCCGGTGGAACGGGCCGGTCGCGATCACCACCTGGGGCGCGGTGTGCCTCCGGCCACCGGCGGAGACCATGTAACTACCGAAAGATCCGGCCACGCCGGTGACCTCGGTGCCCAACCGGATCCGCAGGTCCATCTGCCGGGCGTACCGGTCGAGGTAGTCGGCGACCGCGTCCTTGCCCGGGTAGTCGTCGGCGCCGGTCGGGAACGGCAGCCCGGGCAGGCTGTCGAATCGGCCGGGGGTGAACAGCACCAGGGAGTCCCAGCGCCGCCGCCAGGTGTCGCCCACACGGTTGCCGGAGTCCAGCAGGATGGGCTGCAGGCCGCGTCGTTTCACCTCGTAGGCCACGGCCATGCCCGCCTGGCCGGCGCCGACGACGATCACATCAGGTTCGTCGGAAGACATCGATCCTCCTGCTTGATCGTTTCCGGTAAGCGGGTCACAGGGCCGAGAACGTCTTCCAGGTGTCGAAGTCGTAGGTCCAGTCGAAGATGTCACCGTCGGACGGCGCCAGTTGGGTGCTGGTCCCGACGACCTCGACCGGGTCCCCGTACAGGGCGCTGTCGTAGTAGTCCTTGGCGTCCCCCGGGCCCATGTTCACGCAGCCGTGCGAGACGTTCGCCTTGCCCAGAGAGTCGATGACAGCGGCGTTCTCGTGAATGAACTCGCCGTTGTTGCTGATCCGGACGGCCCAGTTGGCGATGAATCCGCAGTAACCGTACTTGGGGTTGCACATGGTGAAGCTGTCGAACTTCTCGGAGACGACGTGGACCCCGCTGCGGGTCTCCAGTTCCGGATCGTCGGTGTTGCGGCCGTAGGAAACCGGGTAGTTCTTGGCGACCGCCCCGTCGACCGTCACCACCAGCCGGAACGAGTTGACGTCCGCCTGCACGATCTGTGACCGGCCGATGGTGAAGGTGCGGGTCAGGTCCTCCCGGCCCCACCCGCCGCCCAGGTCGATGCCGTACAGCTTCGCCTCGACGGTCACCGTCGTGTTCGCCGGCCAGTAGTCGCGGGTGCGGAAGTGCACCCGGGACTGCTTGACGCCGGTCCCCTGGATGTCCTCGTCCTGCAACCAT
Source organism: Micropruina sp. (assembly GCA_035378545.1). Taxonomy (GTDB): domain Bacteria; phylum Actinomycetota; class Actinomycetes; order Propionibacteriales; family Propionibacteriaceae; genus Micropruina. The sequence goes on from DAOSUG010000199.1 coordinate 4,042, forward strand.
CCCCACGACCCCTCGACCGCACCCTTGTCGGTGATCACGGTGAACGTCTGCTGGGCGGCCGCCTTGTCCTGCACCTGCCCGGCGAAGGTCAGGATGATCGGGGTGGCCACGCCGTAGGTGCCGCCCTCGGCGAGTTGGAACGACGCACGCATCGTCTCGCCCGGGTCGACGGTGGCGATGGTCCCTTCGACCGGGACCGCGGCACCGTCCCGGCCGGTCGCCGTCCCGGTGATCCGGTAGGTCGTGGCGTAGTCCATCCGGTCGGTGAGGGTCCAGGTGCCGCCGTCCTCGGACAGCGTGCCGGCCAGCTCCGCACCGTCGGTCTGCGATACGGCGGTGATCCGGTCGATCCGGGCGTTGAACGCGGTGACGGTGACGTCGTCCGCGGGTGCGACGTCCGTGCTGCCGAACCGCGGTGACGCGCTGAACCGGGCCACCGCGACCGGTGAGGTCGACCCGGTGGACGATCCGCCGGGCAGACCGCTGACGGTCACCGGCCCCGCACCGGCGGTCACCGTCTGGGTCACCACCACCGGGTCCGGCTCGCCTGCCGAGCACCCCCCGATGAGCAGGACCAAGACACCGGCCAGCAGGGCAGCGCACCGGCGGCGGCCGCGCGTCGCGCCGATCATCGGTCCTCCGGTGCGGTGCGGACGGGCGGGAACGTCGACTGCGGCGGCCGGAGCACCCCGAGCACCACCAGGGCGGCGCCGACGGTGATGAACACGTCGGGCAGGTTGAAGGTGGGAAACCAGCCGGTGTGCAGATAGTCGGTGACGACCCCGTCGATGCTGCGGTCGATCAGGTTGGTGCTGGCGCCGGCCAGGACTCCGGCCAGCCCGGCCCGGACGAACCAGGGGCTGCCCGGCACGGTGATCCAGG
>DAOSUG010000200.1:0-4920 GCA_035378545.1 Micropruina sp.
AACGCCCCGGCAGCCCAGGGTGGTGCGCGCAGTAGCGCAGCCCCCTGGGCTGTGCGCCAGTCCGTACGCCGGGCGCACGGCTGGCGCGGGCTGGTCGAAGCGAACGCCGGGCATGCCTCGGCGCGGGCTGGTCGGGCGGAACGCATGGCATGGCTAGAATCAGCGTGTTTGGCCCCAGGGGCACGCGCGCGAGAGGAACCCGAACGTCTATGAGCTTGGCCGACTACGCCACGGAGCACGGGCTCCACCGCGTCGGCGCACGTCCCAAGCTGGGGCAGTACCTCAAGCAGACGTGGGACCGGCGCGACTTCGCCATCGCGATGGCCCGCTTTCGCATCCAGGCCGCGCAAGAGACCAACCGGCTCGGCATGGTGTGGCTGGTGCTGCAGCCCACGCTGAACGCGCTGATCTACGGCCTGATCTTCTATTTTCTGCAGACCGGCGGCAACCGTCCGGCCGACTACCCGGCCTACATCGTGATCGGCGTCTTTCTGTTCGAGTACTTCAGCAAGTCGCTCAACAACGGTGCCAAATCGATCACCGGCAACCGCGGGCTTGTGCAGTCGCTGTCGTTTCCACGGCTCGCGCTGCCGGTGGCGGTGGTGATCGAGAACTTCATGCAGTTGGTGCCGATGATGGGTGTGATGGCGATCTTTCTGATCGCGATGAGCCACTTTCCCACCTGGGAGTGGCTGTTGATGGTGCCGCTGATCGCGATGTACACGCTGTTCAACGCCGGCATCGCCATGTTCGCGGCACGGTTGACCGTGCATGTGCGCGACCTCACCCAGATTCTGCCGTTCGTCAACCGCATCCTGTTCTACACCTCGGGCGTGCTGTTCGCGGTCGACAAGATCTTCGCCTCGCACCCGTGGGCGATCCGGCTCTACGACTTTCACCCGATCTACCAGGTGCTGCAGATCGCCCGCGGGCTGCTGATGCACCAGGGCCACTACGAGCTGCACTACTGGCTGTATTTCGCCTTGTGGTCCGTGCTGGTCTTCGTGGGCGGCCTGCTGTTCTTCTGGGTGGCCGAGGAGCGCTATGGCCGAGACTGACCAGCCGAGCGGCCGCACGCCGCACGACACCGCGTCGGCCGATCGGCAACCGGTGGTGGTGGTGGACGACCTGCACGTCAAGTACCGGGTGTTCGCCGGCGGACGGGCGGCCGAGGGCAACGCGGCGGCGTCCGGACTGTTGAAGCGAACGCGCGGCATCCGCACCGTCCATGCGCTCAAGGGCGTGACGTTCACCGCCTACCAGAACGAGTCGATCGGCATCATCGGGCACAACGGCTCGGGCAAGTCGACGCTGATGCGGGCCATCACCGGCCTGACGCCACCCGAGAGCGGGGCGGTCTACGCGTCGTCCCGGCCCAACCTGCTGGGGGTCGGCGCGGCGCTGCTACCCGACCTGTCGGGCGAGAACAACATCATTCTGGGCGGCCTCGCCCTTGGCTTCAGCAAGCGCGAGGTGCGCGACCTGCGCGACGACATCGTGGCGTTCGCCGAACTGGAGCAGTTCATCGACCTGCCGATGCGCACCTACTCCTCGGGCATGCAGGCGCGGTTGAAGTTCTCGATCGCCACCGCGAAGCAGCACGAGATCCTGATCGTTGACGAGGCGTTGTCCGTGGGTGACAAGGGCTTTCGGGCCCGAAGCGAGGGCCGCATCCGCGAGATCCGCGAGAACGCCGGCACGGTGTTCCTGGTTTCGCACTCGATGGGGTCGATCCGCGACACCTGCGAGCGCACGATCTGGATCCACCGCGGCGAGTTGCGTATGGACGGGCCGACCGACGAGGTGGTCGGTGTCTACGAGGACTCCAAGGGTCGCTGAGCGGCGATCGCTTCGGCGGGTTCTGATTCTGGTGCGGGTTCCGCTTTCGGTTCGGGATCGGCGTCAGTGAGCGTTGCCGTGTCGTCCGTGCCCATGGGTCGCTGGCCGGAGTCCTGCGCCTCTAGTAGCCAGCCGCGCGCGTTGGCCGCCAGAGCGATCGCCGCGCACAGGTACGTGGCCGGCATGATGTTCCAGCCCAGATACGACTTGAACGCGCTGTAGGCCATGGCGAAGGGCACCAGCACGCTGACCGCCCGACGCATCCAGGGACCGAGGTCGGCGAGGGCGACGAAGGCCAGCCAATAGATCAGGTACCACTCCCGGAACGCCCCGTTGGCGATCGCCCAGGTCAGGGCCGCGGACGCCAGAAACTGCCAGGGCCGATGCCGGTAGCGAAAGTAGAGTACGACGATCAGCAGGTAACCCAGGGCGCCGACCACCGTATTGGCAACGTCGACAAAGGCCGCCGACGTGGGCAGTCCGAGGGCGGTCGCGCCCATCCGGACGGCCTCGCCGATCAGGTAGCCGACCCCGACGGTGTGAATGGAGTAGGTGGTGTCGGCGGCTCGCAGCCAGCCCATACCGAATCCCGTCAGCCAACTCACCGCGACCAGCGAAGCGATTGCGAGCGCCACCGAGGCCGCCGTCCGAACAATGGTGCGCGGCCAGGTGCGCTGCGTCACCGGTGCGGTCAGCAGGGCCACCGGCACGGCCGCCAACAGGGCGGGTTGCTTGATTGCGGCGGCAACGCCGACGGCCAGTGCACCGATGATCAGGCTGCGGTACCGCACCGCCAGCGCCAACGCCGCAGCGGTCATGCCCACCATCAACATGTCGATATGGGCACCTCCGATGCCGTGCAGCATCGTCACTGGATTGAACACACCGAGCCACAGGACGAACCGGCGATCCACCCCGGCCTGATCTGCCAGCACCGGCAGGCTCAGCGCCAGCAGGGCGACGCCGGCCAGCGCCAGCGCCCGCATCGCGACCACCGACCAGTACCAGTCGGATCCGGACACCGCCACCACCCAGCCGAACAGCCGCAGTGCCAGCGCCGGATACACCGCGAACGTGCCGTGCCAGGTGGGTCCGACCGGAAACGGGCTGCCCGTGGTGCCCAGGCCGGTGCTGTAGGGGTCATGCCCGTGGTTGATCGACCAGCCGATGTCGGCGTAGTAGCGGGGGTCGGACGACATGATGCCGCCCAGCGGCAACAGTGGCAGCACCCAGCAGACGAACGTGATCGCCAGCCGGCGCGGCCGGCCGAGTTCGGTGCGCAGCAGCATCCAGGCCAGCAGCAGCAGGCAAGCCCCCAGCACGGTGAGCGGGCCCGCCGTGTTCTCGCCCAGAGTGGCCCGAATGCGAGCAGTCCACCAGGTGGCCTGTTTGTCGTCCGCGTCGGCCAGCCAGGCAAGCCGTCCGGCGGCGATGGCGATCGAGCCGATCAGCCCCACCCAGGCCGCCCGGGGGGCGTCAGGTGTGAGGCGACTCGACGGCTGTGTGTGGTGCGTGTGGTGCATGGTGGTGATGAGCTTTGCAGAGAATCTGCGCCCTGCGACCGGACCTCGCCTCTACCGGGCTACTTGCTCATGTTGAGGTTGAGGGCTTTGCCTGCGGCCAGGTTCGTCGGGTTGGTTTGCGTGGACACCCGGTACTGGGTGACGACCGCACCGGAGACCTTGATCCAGATGCTCACGTTCTTGTAGCCCGAGCGGGTGAACCTCAGCCAGTGCTGGCCTTCGGAGAGCCCCTTGAGGCTGTAGAAGCCGACACCGCCACCGCTGGTCGGGGTCTGGGTGACCAGTTCGACCTCTCGCGCGGTGGTGTGCCCGCTCAGGCTGGTGACGAATACGCCGTTGAGGCCGGTGCCGTTGTACTTGATCGTGCCCGACAGGGAGGCGCCCTTCGCCAGGCTCACCGCGGGCGCCGTGAGGCTCGAACCGGCGCCGGACACACGGAAGCTGCTGCCCTGCGACATCACCGGTACGCCGCCGCTCTTGCCGCTGGCCGCCCACATGGAGGTGTAGCCGGCGGTGCCCACGTAGCTGAGCAGCACCTTGTAGCTGCCCGGGCGCACCGACACCGAATAACTGCCGTTCGAGGCCACATCGGCCTGGGCGACCATCTCGCCACCTGTGCCGTACACCATCGCCTCGACGTCACGGCCAGGCGCGCCGGTCACGGTGCCCTTGATGGTGCCTCGGCTGACCCGGGTCTTGCCGATCTGGAAGGCGGAGCGGTCGCTGGCCTGCGCGCCCGCGGCGTCGATCAGCATCACCCGCACGTAATAGGTGGTGTTCTCGCTGAGCTTGCTGAGCGTCACCGCCGTCGCGGTGGTGTCGACCGACTTGGCCCCGGTCATGGCCGAACTCGTCGAGTACTGCACCCGGTACTTCATGCCGTCGGTGACGCCGCTGGGGGCGTCCCAGCTCATCCGGACGCTGGTCGGCTGCTGCTGGCTGGCGACCAGGTTGGTGGGTGCTGCGATCGCATAGTTGGACGTGGTGAGCGTGATCTCTTTGGACAGGGGGCTCATGGTCACCAGCGGCGTGTACGCGGACGTGCCGAAGGTGCCGATCGCTGGCTGCTGCACTGCGACGCTGATCGAGTACTTGGTGTTCTTGCGCAGGTTGTCGCTGTCGTTACGGCCGTGCAGGGTGAAGTTCTCGACCTGGTTCCACACGTAGCGGGCCTTGTCGGTGGCGTTGTAGTAACGCACCTTGTAACCGGGTGCGCCCGATACCGGTTGCCAGCTCAACTCGACCCACGTGCTTGCGATGTTGGCGGCGGCCACCCCGGTCGGCGTGGCATAGCTGTAGAAGGTCTTGGCGCCCGAGGAGGTGTTGCCCCACGTGTTGAGGTCTTTGCCGGCGCTGTCGATGCCGACGACCTGAAAGTAGTAGGTCTTGTTCGCCGACAGGCCCGACACGTTGGTGAACGCCGTGGTGATGTCTTTGCTCTCCGCCTGGGTCACGGTGGTCGCACTGGTCATCTTGGACGAGGTGGAGTAGCGCACCTTGTACTTCACGGCCTTGCTCACCGCGTTCCACGAGAGCTTCACCACATCGGCGCCGAGCG
>DAOSUG010000201.1:0-4901 GCA_035378545.1 Micropruina sp.
ATGGTGGCCGGCATGGAGCGCTACTACCAGATCGCCCGCTGCTACCGCGACGAGGACTTCCGCGCCGACCGGCAGCCCGAGTTCACCCAGCTCGACATCGAGATGAGCTTCGTCCAGCAGGACGACGTGATCGAACTCGGTGAACAACTGGCGAGAGAGATCTGGGCGCTGATCGGCGTCGAGCTCACGACTCCGTTCCCGCGGCTCACCTACGCCGAGGCGATGGACGCCTACGGCTCCGACAAGCCCGACCTGCGCTTCGAGGTGAAGCTCACCGACCTGACCACGTTCTTCGCCGACACCCCGTTCCGGGTCTTCCAGGCCCCCTACGTGGGTGCCGTGGTGATGCCCGGTGGTGCGTCCCAGCCGCGTCGTACCTTCGACGCCTGGCAGGAGTGGGCCAAGCAGCGCGGTGCTCGCGGGCTGGCCTACGTGACGATCGCCGAAAACGGCGAACTGGGCGGTCCGGTCAGCAAGAACATCTCCGAGACCGAGCGCGCGGGGCTTGCCGCGGCCGTCGGCGCGAACCCCGGTGATTGCGTCTTCTTCGCGGCCGGTGCCAGGTCGACGTCCCAGGCGTTGCTGGGCGCGGCCCGCAACGAGATCGCCAAGCGCTGCGAGCTGATCGACGAGGGCTCCTGGTCGTTCCTGTGGGTGGTGGACGCTCCGCTGTTCAAGCCCACCGGCGAGGCCGTTGCCGAGGGTGACGTGGCGGTCGGCGGTGGCGCGTGGACGGCCGTCCACCACGCCTTCACCTCGCCGCAGGATCTGACCACCTTCGACACCGATCCCGGCAACGCGCTGGCCTGGGCCTACGACATGGTCTGCAACGGCAATGAGATCGGCGGCGGCTCGATCCGTATTCATCGCCGCGACATCCAGGAGCGGGTGTTCAAGGTGATGGGGCTGACCGAGGACGAGGCGCAGGAGAAGTTCGGCTTTCTGCTGGACGCCTTCAAGTTCGGGGCGCCGCCGCACGGCGGCATCGCCTTCGGCTGGGACCGGATCGTGGCCCTGCTGTCGGGTTCGGAGTCGATCCGCGACGTGATCGCCTTCCCGAAGAGCGGCGGCGGCTACGACCCGTTGACCGGCGCCCCGGCACCGATCAGCCCGGCACAACGTAAGGAGGCCGGGGTGGACGCCAAGCCGGCGGCACCCGCGACTGCCTGACCGGACGGGATCCCGGCGTGCGCCGGGATGTCGGGCCTGCGGGGGATTGCTCGCACGCCGCGACGACAGGCCGGCGCCGAGCAGCCAATGGTGACGAGCGCGACTGCCTGACCGGACGGGATCCCGGCGTGCGCCGGGATGACAGGGCCTTTGCACACAACGCCGGGTGTACGCGAAGGCGGCGGCTCCCGTGACTGTCCGACCGGACGGGAGCCGGGATGACAGGTCGCCTCAGGCGAGGGTTTCAGGCCGCTACCCAAGAGTGCTGGTAGGCGGGCCCCTGGGACCGACCGCTACGACCTGCAGACCCGCGAGCTGCTCGAGTGGTCAGTTTGGGATCCGGACGACCGCGGACGGCAGTCATCGGGTTCACCTGCCTCGGCTCTGAGGTGGCCGCCGAGGCGCCGCGCTGAGCGTTGATCAGAGCGTATGTCTCCCGGCACCAGGTGTCCGGCCGCGCGGGTCGAGGCGTGGGGTGCCAGTTTGCACGAAAGGCCGCCCGATCACTCGGACGGCCCTTCGGGGCTGGCTGCGCTCAGCGCAGATCGTCGCCGTTGTGCACGTCGCCGTCGGCCAGCAGGCCGTACAGCTTGCGCTTGGTATCGGCCAGCAGTTGACCCGCGTTCTCCTGCTGGGCCTTGCTGCCGTTGCGGGTCAGCTCCTGGGCGGCCATTGCCAGCCCACGGAACTCGCTCCACATGGCCTTGATGGCCTCGGGATGAGCCGGCGCGTTCTCGGTATTGAAAGCATCCCAAGGCTTGGTGCTGATCTCAGCGGCAGCAGTGCGCCCCGCGTCGGTCAGCCGGTAGGCCTTGGTGCCCTCGTTGTCGAACTGCTCGATCAGACCCTCGTCCTCGAGCTGCGCCAGAGCCGGGTAGATGGCGCCGGGGGAGGGCTTCCAGCCACCCTCGGTGCGCTCGGCCAGCGTCTGGATCATCTGATACCCGTTGAGCGGCTGCTCGGCGAGCAGGGCCAGAACGGCCTGCCGCACGTCGCCGCGCCGGGCGCGTCCGCGCCCACGGCGACCCATCGGCCCGCCAAACGGACCCATTGGGCCACCGAACGGGCCTGGCCCGCCGAAGCCGGGACCACCGAAGCCACCGCCGAAGCCGCCGCGTCCGTGGCCTTCGCCGAATGCCCCGCGGTGGGGCCTCCGACCGTGTCGCTGCCCGTCATTGGTGAGCGGGCCATCCGAGTTGAAGTCTTGGTTCCTCATGGTGGGAACTCCTTTCGTACGTCTTACGTTGCATCAACGATATATCGCGAGTGTTCGCAATGCAAGTCGTGACGAAAGGTGCGCGCCAACGGCGGCAGCTGCGGCGTGTCGCGGCCGTCCCGGCGCACTGGCGCGCACTTTTCGTACAACGCGTCAGCGCCCACCCGTACACTCGGCGCGGTGGAGGATCTGTTCGGCAACGATGACGCCCCGGCCGCACCGGGAGGGTCGCTGAGCACACCCTCCGCAGACGCACCCCTCGCGGTCCGCATGCGCCCGCGCACGGTGGACGAGATCGTCGGCCAGCAGCATCTGCTCGGTGCCGGTTCACCGCTACGCAGGCTGGCCGGTGGCGATGCGGCCATGTCGGTGTTTCTGTGGGGTCCGCCCGGGGTCGGCAAGACGACCATCGCCGCCGTCGTCTCGCAGTCGGCGAAGCGTCGCTTCGTCGAGATCTCGGCCGTCACCGCCGGCGTCAAAGAGGTGCGGGCCGAACTCGAGACCGCCAAACGCGAGCTGGCTCGCGGACGGGCGACCGTGCTGTTCGTGGACGAGGTGCACCGGTTCAACAAGGCCCAGCAGGACGTGCTGCTGCCCGCGGTCGAGAAACGCCTGGTCACGCTGATCGCCGCGACCTCCGAAAACCCGTCGTTCTCGGTGATCGCGCCGCTGCTGTCCCGCTCGCTGCTGTTGACCCTCAAGCCGCTCACCGATGCCGATCTGGGCGTCTTGATCGACCGCGCCCTGCACGACCAGCGTGGCCTGGCCGGACGGATCGCGCTCAGCGACGAGGCCCGTGCCGATCTGCTGCGGCTGGCCGGCGGGGACGCCCGGCGGGCCCTCACCTACCTGGAGGAGTCGGCCGCGGGTGCGTCCGCCGAGGGGCTGACAGAGATCACCCCCGAGCAGATCAGCCGCGCCGTCGACCGAGCCGCCGTGCGTTACGACCGCGACGGCGATCAGCACTACGACGTGATCAGTGCGTTCATCAAGTCACTGCGCGGCTCGGACGTCCAGGCCGCGCTGCACTACCTGGCCCGCATGATCGAGGCGGGCGAGGATCCGCGGTTCATCGCCCGACGCCTGGTGATCCTCGCCAGCGAAGACATCGGAATGGCGGCCCCCTCGGTGCTGCAGACCTGTGTCGCGGCAGCGCAAGCCGTCCAGCTGATCGGCATGCCCGAGGCTCGGCTCAACCTCGCCCAAGCCGTCATCGCCTGCGCGATGGCGCCCAAGTCGAACGCGGTGATCATGGCCATGGACGCCGCCCTGGCCGACGTGCGCGCCGGACGCATCGGCCAGGTGCCCCCGCATCTGCGCGACGCCCACTACGCCGGCGCGAAGACGTTGGGCCACGGCAAGGGCTACAAGTACGCCCACGACCACCCGCACGGGGTGGCGGCCCAGCAATACCTACCCGACGAACTGGACGGCACCCGCTACTACCGGCCCACCGACCACGGCAACGAGGCTGCGATGATGGAGCGCCTGGCGACTCTGGACGAGTTGCTCGGGCGCCCGACGAACCCGTAGTGCCGTGCGGCCCGCTCCGCGCCGTGGCGAGTGCAGCCCCCGCCCGGTTGAATGAGTTGATCCCGACGACCGAAGGAACCGAACCGGCGTGACCTACGTGCAGAACCACATTGGCGACCTGACCTATCCGGGCGAGAAGTACTTTCACCCCGACTGGGCACAGGCTCGGCTCGATCCCCGCACGAAGCTGGCGACGAGCTGGATCCTGATCGTTGCCGCGCTGAGCCTGGCCGTCCTTCTGCTGTGCGCGATCAACTATGGCGGCACGCCCGCGCGCGGCCGTGCCGGACTGTTGACATTCATGGGGATCGCGGCCGTGGTGGTAGTGGTGCTCGGAACGTGGGGATGGCGCCGCTACCAGGCGACGCGCTCGAGCCTGTGGCGGGCCCAGGTCGACTACAACACCGTGGTCGGGCGAACCGCGCCGACGCCCGAGCAATTGGAGGCTCTGCAGATCGGATCCGTCTGGGACTACCGCGACAAGGCGTGGGGGCACTCGCTGGCCAAATTTCCCTGCGAGCGCGAGGTCGCACACGTGCCGCAGTGGCAGCGCCGCTTCGCCATGCTCGATCCGGGATCGCTGACCGATCACCGCGCCGCCCTGATGGAGTGGTGGGGCATCGGCACGGCCACGTCGTACCGGCAGATGGTGCAGCGACTGTTCGGTGGCCTGCACTCGCGCGATCTCGACGAGGCCTACCTCCAAGCCGCCGACGTGCCGGCCCTCATCGATCACCTGGCCGGACGCTCCGATCTGCCGGCGGCCTACATCGACGAATGCATCCACGGCTCGTTGCAGCAGCGCGGGGTGCGTCCACCGGCGCGGCTGTGGGGGTGGGATCTCGGCCGCATCTCGATCATCGCCAGGGGTGCGTACGGGGCGGGGCTGATCGACGCCGACGAGGCGTGGCGCGACATTGCCTTGGCCTCGGAGTGGGTGCGCACGATCTTCCCCACCTGCGAGGACTTCTTTCGCAACGTC
>DAOSUG010000202.1:0-4900 GCA_035378545.1 Micropruina sp.
ACCAGCAGGCGTTGCAGACCGTCTCGGATCCCCGCTCGGCAGGACGGAGGGAGGTTCCGCCACGCTCAACGGACGGACTGATCAGTCGCCGGTCGGGCTCGTCGAGACCTTGTGAGTAGGGGTTTCAGCACGCTCGACGATCGGACGGTGCGTTGCTCAGGGGCATGCGCGGCCGAGGGCCGCGAACACCTCATCGACGGTGTCGACCAGGTGCACGGACGCAGCCATACCCCGGCCGTCGGCCAGGGCCTGCAGCAGCGGCCAGGCCGGCACCTCGGTCGTCCAGAACTGGACGCCGACCATCACCAGGGGCACAGTCGGCTCGCCCGCGCGGGCGTAGAAGTTGGGCGTGACGGCCTGGAACACCTCCTGCACGGTGCCGGCCGCGCCGGGCATGAACACCAGGCCCCCGCGGCACAGCCGTAACAGGGTGTCTTCGCGCAGCGCGTTGGTGAAGTACTTGGCGATGCCGGTGGCGAACAGGTTGGGCGGCTCGTGGCCGTAGAACCAGGTCGGTATGCCGAGCGAGAACCGGGTGCACGGCTGCGTGGCGCGCACCTGCTGCGCCGAGCGTGCCCATGAGGTCAGATCCTGGGCCCGGGCCACGGCCACAGCGAGCGTGTCGATCACGGTGTCGAGCTCATCGCCGGTGCCGGTGAATGCCGCCCCGAGGTTGGCCGCCTCCATCGCGCCCGGGCCGCCACCGGACAGCACCACCACACCGTCGTCGGCCAGGTGATGGGCCAGCTGCGCGCTGGCCCGGTAGGCGCGGGAGCCTCGGTGCTGCGCGTGACCGCCCATGATGCCGACGATGCGGCGCGGGTCGATGCCCGCCACCGACTCGGCGAGCGCTTCGCTGATCGCGTGATCGTGCAGGGTGACGGCCAGGTCGGCGCCGAGTTCACCGGGACGCAGCTGCTGCTGCGACCAGGCGAAGATGCGGGCATCGAGCGTGGCCGGGTAGCCGCCGTCCAGGCCGCGGTACAGCTCGTCCGCGGTGTAGAGGGTCGGGCGGTAGGGGTCGAACGGCAGGTCGGGCACCGGCGGAAACACCAGGGCACCCGCCCTGACCAGGAATGAGGCATCCGCTGGTCGCAACGTGCAGCCCAGAAAGTGGGCGCCGGCCACGTGGGCGTCGCGGAGTGCGGCCGAGCGATGGGTGAGGTCGATCGACTGGACGACGACCCCGGCCAGCGACCCCGTGGCGCCCAGGTGTGCGTCGAACTCGTCCAGGCTTTCCAGGTCGATCCGCACGGCATCACGCTAGCGTGGGCAGCCAGGAGGTCCGCGATGCCGCAGCAGGTTCCCCAACCGGATCCGTCCCGGATGACCCCGTTCACCGGCGGTGCGATCGTGGCGGCCGTGCGCCCCGGCAGCGATCCCCTGGTCGCGCTGACCGCCGCCGATCTGGCGCGGGTCACCGGTGGAACCCTGTACTTCGCCTTCGTCGACGAGCAGCGCTTCGTCGAGCGTGAACTGCCGGACGGCTCCGTGCGACACGCCGACCTCAACCCGGACGCCGGTGACGACGCCTGGCGCCGCCGCGAGGCCGGCATGACCGCCGACCTGCGCAGGTTGCTGGCCGACGCGGGCGTGACCTGGCAGTTTCGCTACCTGGCCGGACGTCCGGACCGCGCCCTCACCCATCTGGCCAGGGCCGTGGACGCAGCGGTGATCGTGGTCGGCCACCACGCACCCGAGCGGGGGGCCAGGGTTCGCGAGTTCCTGGACGGTGCCCTCGCCCTCAAGCTCGCCCAGCACCAGCATCGTCCGGTGTTGGCCGTGCCCCTTCGCGTGGTCGACTGGAAGGCGCCGATGCCGTGGGGCTGAGCACGGCGCGGGGCGCCACGACGCTGGTGGTGTTCGCCGGCGGCGCCCTCGGCACAGCGACTCGGGCCGCTCTGGAGGCGGCCAATCCCGCGCCCCAGGGAGGGTGGCCGTGGGCGACGTTCCTGATCAACGTCAGCGGGGCGTTCGTGCTGGGTCTGCTGCTCGAACTGCTCAGCCGCCGCGGCCCGGACGTAGGGGCACGCCGGTTGCTGCGCCTGGGCCTGGGCACCGGGGTGATGGGCGGCTACACCACCTACAGCACCTTCGCCCTCGAGACCGTCCGGTTGCTCGAAGGGGGAGCGCTGCTGCTCGGGCTCGGCTACGCGCTGGGCAGCGTGCTGCTCGGGCTGGCGGCCGCCTGGGCCGGCACGCTGCTCGCGATCAGGATCGCGCCGTGATCGCGCTGCTGGTCGCCCTGGCGGGCGGGTTGGGGGCCGTCGCGCGGTTCCATTCCGACGCATTCATCGCCCGCGTCAACCGGTTGCCGTTGCCGCTCGGCACGCTGGTGATCAACACCGTCGGGTCGCTGTTGTTGGGGCTGTTCAGCGGGTGGGTGGTCTTCCATTCCGGCGCGCCGGCGTGGGCCGGCATCGCCGGCACCGGGTTCTGCGGCGGTTTCACCACGTTCAGCACCGCCTGCGTCGAGGGGTGGCGGCTGGTGCGTGCGGGACGTCCGGTCGCTGCGGTACTGCACGCCGGCGGGGGACTGGTGGCGGGCCTGCTGGCGGCGTCGCTCGGGTTGTGGCTGATGTCGCTGTGATCGGGTTCGCTCATGCCGGACGCGCTGTGGTCCGGGCTCGCTCGTCCCGGACGCGCTGTGGTCCCGGGGTTCCGTGCTCGCTGTGGTCCGGGCTCCGGTGATATCGGCTCGGTCCCAAGTTTGCTGGGCGCCGCCTTGTACCCTGTCCGGGTGCGTGATGTCGTCCTGCTGGGAAGCACCGGTTCGATCGGTTCTCAGACCCTTGAGGTGATCGAGGCACACCCTGAGAAGTTCCGGGTCATCGGATTGTCGGCGGGGGGTTCCCAGCTCGACACCCTGATCGCGCAGGCGCAGGCCCACCGTCCGGACGTGGTCGCCGTGCCGACTCCCGCTGCCGCCGCCGCCCTCGAGGGACGCCTCCCCGCCGATACCGCGATCTGGACCGGCCCCGATGCGTCCGCTCGGCTCGCCGCACTGCCCTGCGACGTGGTGGTCAACGCGATCACCGGCGCCGCGGGACTCGAACCCACCCTGGCCGCGCTCGCCGCCGGCAACGCCCTGGCCCTGGCCAACAAGGAGTCGTTGGTGATCGGCGGCGAACTGGTCACCGCCGCGGCCGCGCCGGGCCAGATTCTGGCCGTCGATTCCGAGCACTCGGCCTTCGCCCAGGCCCTTCGTGCCGGACGCTCCGATGAGGTGCGCAGGCTGATCCTGACCGCATCCGGCGGCCCGTTCCGCGGCCGCACCCGTGACGAGTTGACCGACGTCACTCCCGAGCAGGCGCTGGCCCACCCGACCTGGTCCATGGGCCGCATCATCACCATCAACTCCGCCACCCTGATCAACAAGGGCCTCGAACTGTTGGAGGCTGCGCTGCTCTACGGTGTCGACCTGGACGCGATCGAGGTGGTCGTGCACCCGAGTTCCGATGTGCATTCGATGGTGGAGTTTCACGACGGCTCGACGATCGCGCAATGTTCACCGCCCGACATGAAGCTGCCGATCGCCCTGGCGCTCAACTGGCCCGAGCGGCTGCCGGGCGCGAGCCGTCCGTTCGACTGGTCGCGGCCGATCGACTGGCACTTCGAACCGCTCGACTCGCACGCCTTCCCCTCGGTCGAGCTGGCCAGACGCTGCGGACGGGCGGGCGGCACCGCCCCGGCGGTGTACAACGCGGCGAACGAGATCTGCGTGGACGCCTTCTGTGAGCGTCGGCTCGGCTTTCTGGGCATCGTCGACACCGTCACCGCCGTGGTCGACGAGCACCTGGCCGGTGCCGCGAACCAGGCTCCCATGAGCGTCGATTCGGTGCTGGACGCTGACGCCTGGGCGCGTCGGCGCGCCGCCGAACTGATCGGGGTGGCCGGATGAACGGCCTGGTCACAGTCGTCTTCGCGGTGGTGTTCTTCGGCTGCATCCTGCTGTCGATCGCCCTGCACGAGATCGGCCACATGCTGCCCGCGAAACGCTTCGGGGTGCGGGTTCCGCAGTACTTCGTCGGCTTCGGGCCGACTATGTGGTCGACGGTCCGGGGTGAGACCGAGTACGGCATCAAGTGGATTCCGCTCGGCGGCTTCGTCCGGCTGCTCGGCATGTATCCGCCGGGTCGCACGCGCACCGGCCAGGGCAACCGGCTGACCCGGTTCGCCGACGGTGCCCGCGCGTACGAGTGGGAAGAGATCACCCCCGACGACGTCGCCAACGAGCGGTTGTTCTACCAGAAGAAGACCTGGCAGAAGCTGGTCGTGATGGCCGGTGGGCCGATGATGAACGTGCTGATCGCGTTCGTTCTGTTCTGGGCGATCCTGGGCCTGCACGGCAGTTATCAGGCGCAGCCGGTCGTCGCGCAGATCCAGCAGTGCATCGTGCGCGAGAATCAGCCCGCCGACACCCCGTGCCCGACGCCCGACACCCCAGCGGCCAAGTCGGGCATCAAGGCAGGCGACACCGTCGTCGAGTTCAACGGCCACCAGATCACCGACTACGCCCAACTGCAGGGGTTGATCCGGGCCAACCTCGACGGTGAGGCCCGGATGGTGGTCGAACGTGACGGGCAGCGGGTCTCGCTGACCCCCGTCCACACCGTGATCAGTGGCGTGCAAGACAACCTCGACCCCAGCAAGCGCATCGCGGCCGGTTGGTTCGGCATCACCCCGACCACCGAGTTGGTCAAGGGCGGCCCGGTCGAAACCGTGCAGCAGATGTGGACCATGACCACCCAGAGCGTGGTGGCCATCACCCAGTTCCCGGTCAAGGTCTACAACGTGGTCGCCGACCTGGTGCAGGGTAAGCCACGCGACATCTACGGTCCGCTGAGCATCGTGGGCGCCAGCCGGGCAGCCGGCGAGGTGGTGGCCAGCGACGCGATCA
>DAOSUG010000203.1:0-4888 GCA_035378545.1 Micropruina sp.
GGGGCAGCGGGTGCGCGCGGTGATGCACGAGCTGAACGAAGAGAAGATCGACATCATCGACTACTCCGACGATCCGGCGGTGTTCGTCAAGGAGGCCCTGTCGCCGGCCAAGGTGTCGCAGGTGATCGTGACGGACGCGACCGCCCGGGCCGCCCGGGTGATCGTGCCCGACTACCAGTTGTCGCTGGCGATCGGACGCGAGGGCCAGAACGCCCGTCTCGCCGCCCGGCTGACCGGTTGGCGCATCGACATCCGGCCCGACACGCAGGCGGAGTAGCCGCACCGGCGCCGATCAACTGTGCCGACGGCCGCAACCGAGTCGCGAACCGCTCGACCGGCGGTGCCGGGTCGCTGCACGTGGGCCCGTCGGAGGGGCTCAGGGGCTGGATCGCCGAAACCTCGGCGACGGCGGCTCGGCCGGCGGGGGGCCAGGGGGGGTCTGCAGCAGTTGAGCGCCGACTTGAGCGTCTGTGCCCGGTTATGGCTCGCCGTAACGCTCACGTGAGTCAGCTCTCGGCAACCTCCTCCAGCACGAGGGCGTAGCGCAGGCCCTCCGGTGCCGCAATCATCAACTCTGCAGGGCCACCTTCTCCGATTGATTCACTCTGCCCGCTATAGAGATTCGATGCGTCGCACCCGTCGGTCCTGATGCGCAACAGGGTCTTGCCACCTCGGCGAAGAGTCACCTTTGGGCCGGCCGTGTCGCCTTCGCAGATGAAGGCCGCGACGACCGGGCCGGTGACGTGCTCGAGTTGCACGTGAATCGCCGTGACGCCGCCGGTTTGGGTGGCAGCCAGCAGTCGCCCCAACTGCGGAAGAGTAACCGCTCCTTGTTCTTGTCCGGCTCGCAAGGATCGATCGAGTTCCAGGCCGCTATGGATCTGGGTGGGAACTGGTGAGGTGGCTGGCACATCGGGAGCCGGCAAAGGCGTGACGGTGCAACCTGATAGGGCGATCGCCAGGCACATGCAGAGACTCGGCAGGCGCGCGCCACGAACGAGGTTCATCGGGGCGAAGTCAACTGTGCTTGTAGTAGGCCGCCGCATCTTTGGCCGCCGCCTTCCCTGTGCCCTTACCTTGAATCACCTTGGTACCAGGCGCCTTATGCTGAAATTCGGTCCAGTTGAACGAGTACCCGCTCCTCGTACCCACTTCGAGCCAGCCCACTTTCTTGGTGACTGTCCACGACCCGCCACTGTTGCTCGTGGTGGTTACTGAGCCACCTACGGTCACAAGGCTTGCGCTGGCCTTTGCGAAGAGCACGCCAGCTTCCACCTCCACCGTGCCCGTGACGGTCCCGCCAATTGTGTGCGATATTCCGCTCGAGATGCTCAGAGTCACGCCACGGTCACCGTGAGTGCGTGACCCTCTTGAAGCCATGTAGATCTTCTTCTTGTTGCAGATGCTGTACTCACTTGCCGTGCGCGTACGTGTTGGGGACAACACGTTGGCCTGCGGATGGTGGACCCACGGGCGACCCTTGGCAGATCACACTTTGGGGCGTGGCTGCATATCGGCCTGCATCCGCGGCCGCAACGGGCGTGCAGACTATCAATCCCGCAATCGCACCGGCGGCGGCAAGGGCAAGTCTTTGTTGTTTCAATCGGCCAGTGAACTCTCGTCATGGGGTGTGAGTTGTCGAGAGTGTAACGCTCAGCAGCCTCTCGAGTGCGAGCGATTCCAGTCGGCGCGCCACGTTGGCTATTGCCGGAGTCCAGGTAGCGAGCGGCAGTGCAACCTCTGCTGAGTGGTGGTCTCGCCAAACGTTTTGCATAGGGCGAGACTCGGTGCCTCATGTGCTTCCGCCCAGCGTGGTTCCGCTTGACCTTCGCCCACACCATGTTCTTGACACTTTAGGGCCTTGGGCGCCTCTGGAAGGGGGGTCGGTGTCAGGAGGTCGGTTTGGGGTCGCGACGCGCTCGACCGGCGGTGCCGGATTCGTCACACGCATTCGTCCGCACACGACCCGGCACCCACTCGCTAGGTGGGTGCCGGGTCGCTTCACGTGGTGCCCGCCGGAGGGGATCAGGGGCTCGATCGCCGAAACCTCGGCGATGGCGGCTCGGCCGGCGGGGGGTCGAGGGGTCGGGCGGACGCGCTGGCGCCCGGCCGGGTTCGCGTTGACTACCGGAGCTGACGGCGAGGGCGCGTCGCTCGGGGGGACGCGTTGGTTCCAGGCGATTGCCTGAGCCGGCGGGGCGTGGTGCTCAGCCCGGATCCCGGCTCAGGCGGACGCGCTGGCGCTCGGTTGCGGCGAGGCGGTCGTGGTGGAGCGACTGGCCTGCTGTTCCGCCCTTACCTCTGCGAGTGCCTTGGTCACCTTGGCCTCGTCGATGCCGAGCTTCTCAGCGATCGCCTTGGCCAAGGTGGCGTCCATGCCGGAGCGGTCTCCACCCATGGACGGACGTCCGCTCGGCTGGCTGCCGCTGCCGCCATCGGTGGGGGGCTGACCGCCGTCGGTCGGCTGGCCGCCCGGCTGCGCTCCGTCGCTGGGTGCACCGCTGGGCCGGTTGGCGCTCATCGCCGACTGGATCGCCTCGGTGACCTTGGCCTCGTCCACACCGAGCTTCGTGGCCAGCGCTGAGGCGAGATTGCTCATGTTGCCCATGCCGCCGCCACCGCCCGGCCGTCCGCCCTCGGTGCTCTGGGCGGTGGGGGCAGACTGAGCGGTGTCGGAGCCATCACTGCTGCTGCCCAGCGCGTACGACACGCCGAACACGGCGCCCGCTGCGATCACGGCGGCGCCGATCGCCAGCCCGGTCTTCTGTTTGCTGTCCATTGTGGTGTTGACTCTCCTGGTCATCAGCGTTCGTGTAGTGATCACCAGTGAGCCGGACCGGGCTGGCAGCCCGCTGATGCAAACCTGTGTGGGGCCTGTGAGCCCCCGCGCAAACAGGGCGTCAGGTACTCAGGGGACCACGATGGCTGCGACGCTCCGTGGAGCGGCTCGCGGTCGATGTGCGAAAGCGCGTTGGGCGTGGCCGGCTCAGCCAGGTCGGCCCAAGTGGAGAGTGCGCAGTCGCAGTAGACGGTGATCGGTGGGTCCGGGTTCGCAAAGTCCGGGGTTGGCCCGGCAATCGACCGGCACGTCGGCCTGGTTGCGCGTCTGATTGCGAGCGGGTGGGTTTTGGCACAGCAGTCGGTGCCGAAACCCACCCGCTCCGCGCAGTGCGTCGGATCACCCGGTGCGTCCCTCGAGATTGTGCCCAGACCGGGGCCGATCGCACAGCGACGAACGAGGCCCTCGGCGAATCCGGGGTTAGGCTGAACCGGTGCTGAGCAACCAACCGACTCCCCGCCGACCGGCGTTTCGCGACCCCGCGATGCTCGAGTTGATGGGCGAGGGTTCCGACCCGATCGCCCAGTTGCACGCCGCCCACGAAACGGCGCGGGTGCTGCTGCACACCGGACGCGCCGGCGACGACCCGTCCGTCACCGCGCGACTGATGGAGATCGTGGACGAGATCGGCATCTCGACGCTGGCCGACCTGTGGTCATCGCGGCCGCCGCGCAGCCTACCGGGCGCACTGTGGCGGCTGTACTACCTGCGCGAGTGGATGCGTACCGACGCGGACGGGGTCGCCCGGGCCTACTCAGCCGGCGTGCGGTTCACCGAGCCGAATCACGTCGTGGCCGGCATCGATCCGCCCACGCCCGCCGACGTGCGACGGGTGGCCGACGACATTCTGCGCGGCGCCTTCGACGGGGACTTCGCCGTCGCACTGGAGCGCGCGGCGGCCTTGTGCGCCGTGACGTCCGCCGGTTCGTCGGAGATCGCCGGACAGGAGGCGCTGATGCGCGCCACGAAACTCCAGCAACTCTCCGCCGACCTGACCGCCGCCGCCGCGCTCTGGCGCGCCGGACGACTCAGCTGAGCTGCGTCCGCCCACCCGGCTTCCCTCGGCCCGCACCAACGCACTGGGTACGGGCGCACCGGGTACGGGCGCCGCGCACACCGGCCGCGCCCGCAGCAGCACCAGTTGACGCACGAATCGCCGTGCGAGAGCGCTTCCGGTTTGGGTCGGCGCACGTGGCGGCCTATATTCGTTCACGGCGCCGGACTGCGGTAGCCCCGGGCTCCAACACTTGCCGCTTCGAGCGGCCCCGCGCCGAGAGGCGCTCCCAGTCCGGCGCCACTTACCTTCCGCTGACACCGTGCGCGAATGACCACGTGGGTCGACTCGAGAAAGCCCGGACCGATGACGACCACCAGCGCACGCGAAAACGACTGAACCCGGCCGTCGGGGGGAATGACGGCCGGGTCGGGAAGAGGAATCAGTCGATCTTGTGCTGCCAGGTGACCACCTCCGCTCGCTCGGTGTACTGCTCGATGTCTCTACGAAACTCCCCGAGCCTGGGTGCTGTCTGGTCCGCCACTGTGTGCTCGCTGTGAATGCCGACCGCTCATCATGGATCAACCGATCTGCGCCTACTGCGCGGCCTCGTCCGGGCACCCTGGCTGCGTCGGCCACGCTGCCCACACGTCCACTATGCCTTCGCGCGAGACCGGCATGCCCGGCCACCCGTCTGGTGCCGCTCGCGACGGCGCCCAACTGTGGATCCAGGCTAATCTGAGCGGCGATGACTTCGCCCCAACGCATGTGCGCCGGCTGCCGCGAGCGGGCCGACAAGGCCACACTGACCCGGCTGGTCTGGAACGGTGCAGACTCCGTGATGGTGGACGATCGGCAACGGCTACCCGGCCGAGGCGTCTACGTGCACTCGGGCTGCGTCGAGCGTGCGCTGAAGGTGCGGGCCATCGCCCGTGGCCTGAAACGCAGCCTGGACGGGGTCGCGCTCCGTGAGGCACTGGCCGCCCTGTCTGCTCGTGGGGCCGACGCGTCATCCGACTGAGCGCGGTCGTGATCAGGGCAGGGTCTCGTGATCC
>DAOSUG010000204.1:0-4848 GCA_035378545.1 Micropruina sp.
CCCAGAGCAGATCGAGCCGAGGTGCTCGAAGCCCGTCATCTCGGTTTCGTAGACGGTGCCGGTGTAGTAGTCGAGCCCGCGGGCGATCTTGAGGTCGGCCACCAGTCGTCCGGGCACCGCGGCGGCCGCCGCGGCCACCAGGTCGGCCAACTGGGCCAGCCCCTCGTCCAGCAGTTCGTTCTCGACGCCCAACGCCCGAACCCGCTCCACGAACGACTCGTCGGCAGCCGAGATCGTCGCGAGTTCGAGACATTTGGCCGCCACCTGGTCGCTCAACCCGAGTTCACCGGTGAGCAGGTCGGCGACCGCCGCCGGCCCGATCTTGTCGAGCTTGTCGACCCGCTGCAGCACGGCCAGGTGATCGTCGATGCCCAGGCCGCGGTAGAAGCCCTCGGCCAGCTTGCGGTTGTTCACCCGCATCAGCACCGGCGGCACCCCGAACTCGGTGTGCAGCCGCTCCAACGCCTCGAGAATCACCACCGCCACCTCGACGTCGTGGTGCGCGGCCAGCGTGTCCTGGCCCACCACGTCGATGTCGGCCTGCAGGAACTCGCGATACCGGCCCTCTTGCGGACGCTCGCCACGCCACACCTTCTGAATCTGGTAGCGGCGGAACGGAAAGCTGAGGTGCCCCGAGTTCTCGAGCACGTAGCGCGCGAACGGAACCGTGAGGTCGAAGTGAAGGCCCAGATCGGCATCGGCGGTGCCCTCGGCGTGCAGCCGGCGCACCACGTAGACCTCCTTGTCGATCTCGCCCTTGCGCGCCAGCTGTGCCATCGGCTCGACCGCACGCGTCTCGATCGAGCCGAAGCCGTGCAGCTCGAAGGTGTCGGCCAGGGCCGCGATCACCCGCTGTTCGACGATGCGTGCGGCGGGCAGGAACTCGGGAAAACCACTCAGCGGTTTGGGACGGCTCATCGGGCGAGTGCACCACCTAGATAGTCGGCTTGCAGATACGGATTCGTGGCGCGTTCCGCGGCCATCAGGGTCTGCCGACCGTGGCCCGGCAGAATCGCGGACGTGTCGGTGAGGCCCAGTACGGGGCCGCGCAGGGTGTCGAGCATCGCCGCGTGATCGCCACCGGGCAGGTCGGTTCGTCCGATCGATCCGGCGAACAGCACGTCGCCCGAGAACACCAGCCGGTCGGCCCGGTCGTTGCCGCTCAGCATCGTGCGCAGCATCACGCAGCCCGGACGGTGCCCCGGCGCGTGAATGACCTCGAAACTCAACCCGGCGACGTCCACACCGGAATCGAAAAGGCGCAGGTCGTGCGGCTCGACCAGTGGATCATCGCCGATCACTGAGGCGAGTAACGGCCCGGCGGACGGGCCGAGTCCCGCGACGGGATCGGTCAGCAACTCGCGATCGGCGGCATGGATCCACGTCGGCACCCGCCATTCGTCGGCCAGTTCGGCAGCGGAGGCGATGTGATCGATGTGCCCGTGCGTCAGCAGCACCCCGGCCGGAGTCAGCTGGTGCGCGGCCAGAAGCTGTCGGACGGCGGGCGCGGCACCCACCCCCGGATCGACGATGACGCACGGTGATGCCGCCGCTGCAGCGGCCAGATAACAGTTCGCCTGCCACGGACCGCTGGGAAAACTGGCGACGAACACGGGCGCCAGCCTATCGGGCGTCGGTGTGGGCCTGGTCCACAAAGATCGGACCATGAGGCAAGATGGTCCCCATGACTTCATCCAGCCCGGCTGATTTCGGCCGCGTTGACCCTGACGGCACCGTGTACGTCCGCACCTCTGAGGGCGAACGCAGCGTCGGCCAGATCCCCGATGTTCCAGAAGCCGAGGCGCTGGCCTTCTACACCAGACGCTTCGAGGCGCTCGCCCTCGAAGTCGGTCTGCTCGAACGGCGCATCGCCTCGGGGGCCCTGTCGCCCGAAGAGGCGCGGCACAGCATCAACACCGTGACCGGCAATGTCGCCGGCGCCAATGCGGTCGGTGATCTGGACGGGCTCCACGAGCGACTCAAGGCCCTGGCACCGGTGCTGGCGCAGGCGTCCGAGGCGCGCAAGGCCGAGCGGGCCAAGCAGGCTGAGGCCACCAAGGCGACCAAGGAGGCAATGGTCGCTGAGGCCGAGCAACTGGCGCAGGGCAACGACTGGCGTGGCGGCGTCAACCGCTTCCGCTCCCTGCTTGATGAGTGGAAGGCACTCCCCCGCATCGACCGTGCCACCGATGACGACCTGTGGCACCGGTTCTCGACCGCGCGCACCACCTACACCCGCCGCCGCAAGACGCAGTTCGCCGAGCAGGCGGAGAAGCGCGACAACGCTCGTCAGCTCAAGGAGCAGATCATCGCCGAGGCACGTCCGCTGGCCGAGTCGACCGACTGGGGCCCCACCTCGGGCGCGTTTCGTGACCTGATGGCGCGCTGGAAGGCGGCCGGTGCCGCTCCCCGCGAGGTGGACGATGCCCTCTGGGCCGAGTTCCGCGGCCTGCAGGACCAGTTCTTCAACGCCCGCACCGCGACCCAGTCGCAGCAGGACGAAGAGTTCAAGGCCAACCTGGACGCCAAGGAGGCGCTGCTGGCCAAGGCCGAGGAGGAGGTCGTGCCGGTCACCGACCTGGCTGCGTCGCGTTCGGCGTTTCGTACCTTCGTCGAGCAGTTCAACGCCTTGGGAAAGGTGCCGCGCGAGTCCATCCGCGGACTGGACAACCGGGTGAAGGCGCTCGAGAACGCCGTTCGCCAAGCCGAGGACGCCGAGTGGAAGCGCACCGACCCCGAGGCCCGCGCCCGTGCCGAAGAAACGGTGGCGATGCTCAGCAGCGAGATCGCCAAGCTGACCGAGAAGATCACCAAGGCCGAGACCAGAGGCGATCAGAAGGCCGCTGACAAGGCCAAGGACTCGATCGCGACGTATCAGTCCTGGCTCGATCAGGCCCGCGAGACCCTCGCCGACTTCTCCCGCTAGGCCGCCTGTCGAGACCCGTACCCACACCGTCATCGCAGCGAAAGCCGGGATCTCTACCGACCGCTGTGATGTCGGCCACACACCCTCGCGGGACCGTCACCTGCACAGCCGGATCCCGGCGTTCGACTCACAGCCGGGATGACGACCACTCGACGCCCGTGACTCCCCCACCGGCCGAGCCGAACCCTGACCGGGACGCCCCGCTGCTTTAGGTCTGCATCGAGCACCGTCGAGACCCCCATCCTCAGCGCGTCCGCCGGGATCCCGGCGTTCGCCGGCATGACGACCCTGCGCGCCGGTGACTGTCGTCAGTCGAGAAGTCGTGACTCGTCACCTACTGAGAAAGGACGCCTTCATCGAGTTCTTGCTGCCACATCGCCGCGACCTCGGACGCCGTTGTTGCGCCGCATTCGAGCATGTACCCCCGCACTCTTTCAATCGTGTCTGTACGCGGCGGCCCAGACGGTAGGCGGTGGAAGGTCAACCTGACGCCGAAATCGGCGGCCGCCACCTCGGTCAGTTCCACCCCGCTCACCTGGGCTCCGCGGCGAGGTCTACCCAAGTCGAGAGCCGCGAAGCTTTCGCGCAACTGGTCACGAAACCGCAGCGCCTCCTTCTTCAGCCGCTTGCGAGCTACACGCGCGATCGGGCTCGCACCTGCGCGGTGCGAGAGCCACCTCAGCTCTTGACCCGGTTGGCCTCATACACACCCGGAATGCGCTTGAGCGCGTTGGTCAGGGACGCCAGATGGGTGGGATCGGGCGTCTCGAACTGCAGCCGCATGGTGAACACCCGGTCCTTGGACGTGTTGGCCGACATGGACAGGATGTTGGAGTGGTGCTCGGTCATCACCCGGCTGACGTCCGACAGCAGGCCCGCCCGGTCCAGTCCCTCCACGTGCACCGCCACCAAGAAGCTCGAATCGGCGGACGGGGTGGCCCAGCTCACCTCGACCAGTCGTTCCGGTTTGCCGCGCAGGTTGTCGGCGTTGGTGCAGTCGGCTCGGTGCACCGACACCCCGTCCTCGCGCGTGATGAAGCCGATGATGTCGTCGCCGGGCACCGGCATGCAGCACTTGGCCAGCTTCACCCACATGTCGGAGTGCCCCTGCACCACCACGCCCAGGTCGTTGGTGCGCCGGGACGGCCGGCGACGCGGCGAGGTGGTGATCGTCGCGTGATCCTCGACGCTGGCCTCGGCGGCCTCTTCGGCGCCACCCTCGGCGGCGATCAGTCGCTCCACCACGTTCTGGGCGCTGACCGTTCCCTCGCCGATCGCGGCGTAGAGGGCGTTGACGTCCGCGACCCGAAAGTGCCGGGCCAGGGCGGCGACGTGCTCGGCGGACAGCAGCCGGTGCACCGGCAGGCCGGTGCGGCGCAACTGCTTGGCCAGCGCCTCCTTGCCCTGTTCGATCGACTCTTCGCGGCGCTCACGCATGAAGTACTGGCGGATCTTGGTGCGCGCCCTGGGACTGGCCACGAAGTTGAGCCAGTCACGGCTGGGCCCCGCGTTCGGCGACTTGGACGTCAGCACCTCGACCTGGTCGCCGTTGTTGAGTTGGTACTCCAGCGGCACCAGGCGCTGGTTCACCCGGGAGCCGATCGTGCGATGCCCCACCTCGGTGTGCACCGCGTAGGCGAAGTCGACGGGCGTGGAGTTGGCCGGCAGTGAGATCACGTCGCCCTTGGGGGTGAACACGAACACCTCATCGGTGTTGATCTCGAACCGCAGCGTGTCGAGAAACTCACCGGGGTCTTCGGTTTCCTTCTGCCATTCGGTGATCTGGCGCACCCAGGCCAGGTCATTGCCTGCGCCGGTGGCCTTGCCCTCTTTGTACTTCCAGTGCGCCGCCACCCCGTATTCGGCCTGACGATGCATCTCGTGGGTGCGGATCTGGAACTCCACCGGCTTGCTGTCCGGCC
>DAOSUG010000205.1:0-4847 GCA_035378545.1 Micropruina sp.
GCGTTCTTTCAGTTCTACGTCGCCGACGGACGCCTCTCGTGCCAGCTCTACCAGCGCTCGGCCGACATCTTCTTGGGGGTTCCGTTCAACATCGCCTCGTACGCATTGCTGACCCACATGGTCGCGCAGGTGACCGGTTTGGGCGTGGGTGACTTCGTGCACACCCTGGGGGATGCGCACCTGTACCTCAACCACCTCGACCAGGCCGAGCGCCAACTGGCACGCGAGCCACGTGCGCTGCCCACGCTGCGGCTCAACCCGGAGGTGCGCGCCATCGATGAGTTCACCCTGGCCGACATCGAGGTGCTGAACTACGACCCGCACCCGGGCATCAGGGCCCCGATCGCGGTTTAGTTCGGTTCAGCTCCCATGACCAGTCCCGTCGAGACCGACTTCCCTCGCGCCACCACCGAGGCGCCGAGCCGTCCGCGCAGCTCGTTTCCGCCTCCGATCTTCGCGCCGCTGCGTCGCTTTCTGACCCGACGCCGCACCAACCCGTTCGACCGCATGACCGTGCACGAGTTTCAGTACGGCGACGCCCGGGTGCGCATCTACGAACTCTGGACGATGCGCCCCGAGCAGGCCGAACGTCCCGACCTCACCACGTTCGCGCTTGTGCACGGCCTGGGCATCTCGTCGCGGTTCTTCGTGCCGCTCAGCGACGCGCTCGCCCCGTACGGACGGGTGCTGCTGTTCGACCTGCCCGGGTTTCACGACCTGCCCAAGCCCAGGCACAAGATGTCGATCGTCGATTTCGCCGACGTCACGAAGCGAGCGCTGGACGAGCTCGAGGTGGTCGATCCGCTGCTGGTCGGGCACTCGATGGGCGCGCAGGTGGTCACCGAGATGCTTGCCGAGTACCCCGGCTACTCCAGCGCGGCGATGCTGATCGGCCCGGTGGTGGTGCCGGACGAACGCAGCCTGCGCAGTGTGGGGCGGCGGTTCGTCCAGGCGGCCGTCTATGAACCGATCGGCAACGCCATTGCCGCCGCAGGGTCGTACCTGCGCGCCGGTTTTCGCTGGATCGGCGACACCGCACCCAAGGTGGTCGCCTACCCGATCGAGCTGCGCCTGGCCCGCTCGCGGGCGCGGGTGGTCATCGTCAGCGGCGAGCACGATGCGGTCAGCCCGTTGCATTGGCGCGAGCAGTTGGCGGCCGAGGTGCGCGGCGCCACCGTGCTGACCATCCCGGGCGCTGCCCACGGCGTCGTCTACAACCGCTACGCCGAACTCACCGACGAGTTGGTCGCTCTGGCGGGCATCGGCACGGCATGAAGCGCACCCGGGCACACGGCTCGTCCGGACGAGCGGGTGGTGGTCGAGCCGGCCCGTCCGCCCTGCGCGTTGCTGCGGACGTGGCCCGGCGGACGGCCCATGGTGCGATCGACTGGGCCTTCGGGGTCGGCTGGTGGGTGCGGACGCAGTTCGTGCGCGGAACGCCGGATGCCTTCACCGCGCCCGGTCCCGACGCAGCCCACGCCATGCCGCTGGTGCTGCTACCCGGCATCTGGGAACGCTGGACGTTTCTTGATCCACTGGCCCGCGCGCTGAACGGCTACGGGCATCCGGTGCATCTGATTGCGGCTCTGGGCAACAACGGGATGCCGCTGGATGCGTCCTCCGCCCTGGTCGCCCGGTTTCTGATCGAACGGGATCTGCCGGAGGTGATCCTGGTCGCGCACTCCAAGGGCGGGCTGATCGGCAAGCTGGTGATGCTCGACCCGCAGGTGGCCGGCCGGGTGCGGGGCATGGTGGCGTTGAGCACACCGTTCGCCGGGTCGTCCCTGGCCTGGCCGATCTTCAAGAGGTCGCCGCTGGGCATCTTCGCACCCCGTGGGCGCGCGATCGTCGACCTGGCCGCACAGCGTGAGGTCAACGCCCGGATCATTTCCCTGCAACCCACCCACGACCAGGTGATTCCCGAGGGCAGCCGGCTCGAGGGTGCCCGCAACGTAACACTCGAGGTGGCCGGGCACTTCCGTCCGCTGCGCAACCCCGCGGTGCATCGCACCATTCACGACCTGGTGCACGAACTGGAGGCCCAGCCGCGGTGAAGTCGTGTCCGACCCGGTCGGTAGGCTCGCCTCCGTGCGGATCATTGGCATCGCGATAGTCGCCTCCAACGGTGTGATCGGCGACGGGCAGAAGCAGCCGTTCGAGATCGCCGAGGACTGGGCCCGGTTCAAGCGGGTCACCCTCGGCCACCCGATGATCATGGGGCGCGGCACGCACGAGGCCATCGCACGCTGGCTGCCGGGCCGCACCACGATCGTCGTCACCAGTGACCCGAGCCGTATCGAGTTGCCCACGGACGGTCGCGCCACCGGACACGCGGTCACCTCCGTGCCCGATGCACTGGCGCTTGCCTGCTCCCTGGACGACGAGATCTACGTCGCGGGCGGCGGCAGCATCTACCGCCAGGCCTGGCCCTACCTCACCGACCTGGACCTCACCGAGGTGCAGGCCGCGGCCGAGGGCACGGTTCATTTTCCGCAGGTGCTGGCCAGCGAGTGGCAGCAGGTTGCGCGCGAACCGCGCGACGGCTTCGCGTTGGTCCGGTACCGGCGCCTGGTCGCCGACCAGCGCTGATGCGTCCGCAGGCCTCGGTTCTGCACCTCGACCTGGACGCCTTCTTCGCCGCCGTCGAGCAGCGCGACAAGCCGTCGCTGCGTGGCAAGCCGGTGATCGTCGGGGGCATCGGCCAGCGCGGGGTGGTGTCGACGGCGTCGTACGAGGCGCGGGTCTTCGGGGTGCGCTCGGCCATGCCGATGCATGAGGCGCGGCGTCGCTGCCCGCACGCGGCGTTCCTGTCCGGACGCTTCGGCGCCTACCGGGCCGCCAGCGCGACCGTGATGGGGTTGCTGCGCGAACTCTCGCCGCTGGTCGAGCCGCTCAGCCTGGACGAGGCCTTCGTCGATCTGGCGGTCGGCGACCGGTCGCTCGCACCGCGTGACGTGCTGGCCGAGGTGGCGACCCTGCGGGCTTCGTTGACCGAGCGCACCGGGGGCCTGACCGCCTCGGTGGGCGTCGGATCGTCCAAGTTCATCGCGAAGGTGGCCAGCGAACTGGCCAAGCCGGACGGAGTGCTGCTGGTCACCCCGGGCACCGAGGTCGAGACCATCGCGCCGCTGCCGGCCCGGGCGATTCCGGGCATCGGCCCGGTGACCATGCAGAAGCTGTCCCGGCTGGGGGTGGCGACGGTGGCCGACCTGCAGCAACTGTCGGCCCGCGAACTGGTGCGCGAGCTGGGCCGGTCGCAGGGGGACTGGATCGGGGCGCTGGCCTTCGCGCGCGACGACCGTCCGGTCGAGCCCGACCGCGAGACCAAGTCGATCTCGGTGGAGGACACGTTCGCCACCGACGTCACCGATCGCGACGCGCTGGAGGCGGTGATTGCGCGCGACTCGGCGACCGTGGCCCGGCGACTGTCGGCGGCGCACCTGTTCGCCCGCACGATCACGCTCAAGGCGCGCTACCCCGACTTCACCACGCTGTCGCGCTCACGCACCCTGGACGGCGCGACCGACGACCCGGCGGTGATCGCCCTGGTGGCGCGGGCATTGCTCGACCAGGTCGAGGTGCCCCGCGGGTTGCGGTTGCTGGGTGTGGGGGTGGCCGGGCTCACCGAGTCGGCCCAGGAGTTCCTTCCGGTCGAGCAGTCCTGTCCGCTGGTCGAGCTTGTCGAGAGCCTGGCGGTCGTTGCAGGTCCGGCGGAGCAGTCCGGTCCGTTGGTCGAGCTTGTCGAAACCCCTCCGGCCGAGACCTCGCCCGCCGATGATCGCGTGGAGACCACGCAGCAGCCCGAAGCGCAGGCCTGGAACCACCGCCAGCCCGACGGCTACCGGCCAGGCATGGACGTGGTGCACGACACCCACGGCCCGGGCTGGGTGTGGGGCAGCGGGCTTGGTCGGGTGACCGTCCGGTTCGAGACCGCGCAGACCCCGCCGGGGCCCGTCCGCACCTTCGCCGTGGACGACCCGGCGCTCCGTCCGGCAAGCGGCTGAAACGTCATCCGCCGACGAGAACCGCGATCGGCCGGCATCGGGGTGTGCCCTCCGCGGCTCGTGGCAGCGGGGATCGAAGCACGTGGGGCGTTCGACCCCTGTCGTGCAGCATGCTCGCCCACTGCGATCGGGCGGCGCTCTCGTCCGGCTCTACACTGGCCTGTGCCGCCGGAGTGGTGAAATTGGCAGACACGCAGGATTTAGGTTCCTGTGCTTTCGGGCGTGAGGGTTCAAGTCCCTTCTCCGGCACCGTCAACCTCGAGCCGTACCATGGTTGTCAATAGGTCAGCTAAACACACACCGGAAATGTCCCTCAAGCCCCGAAAACCGTCGCAAGTTACCCACAGGCGCTGGGCTAAACCCCTAGCCAAACAGATGTCCCCCCCGAAAGTTCTGAGACATCCCCTTGACGGTGCCCGGATGGCAAGTTCGGCGCCGGTCGAGCGACGTCAGATGGACCGCCGGACACAGCCGGCCACATCCGCAAAAACGTTTCACGAGCGTTGGTGCGGCACGGTCACCTTGAGCAGGCAGGCTGATCTCTCGATCCCAGGGACTGCACGGTCCATGGACGGGTGCTTGACTCTGCGTGAATGAGCGCCACAATTGTGGTCATGACTGCTGAGCCGCTGCGTGAGGTGCGTGA
This sequence comes from Micropruina sp., assembly GCA_035378545.1. Classification (GTDB taxonomy): domain Bacteria; phylum Actinomycetota; class Actinomycetes; order Propionibacteriales; family Propionibacteriaceae; genus Micropruina. Next base: position 4,651 of record DAOSUG010000205.1, read on the forward strand.
CCACTTCAGTGACGTTGTGGACCGTGTCGATCGCCATCACGAACGAATCACCGTCACCCGCAACGGACGGCCGGTCGCGGTGCTGATCAGCCCAGCTGACCTGGCTGAGTTGGAGGAGACGCTCGATGTGCTGTCCGACCCCGACGCTCTGGCTGATATTCGTGAAGCCGATGCCGCCTACGCCAGCGGCGATGTGG
>DAOSUG010000206.1:0-4784 GCA_035378545.1 Micropruina sp.
TCCCCTGGGGCTGAGCCCCGACGGACGCAACCTGATCGTCGTCACCGATGGCGGCGAGCAGGTGGCGATCCCGGCCGATGACCGGCTGCGGGCCGCGCTGCGCAACGACCGAGCACGCATGGGACAACTGGAGATCGAGATGGAAAGTGCACTGCGGCCGCGCGACATCCAGGCCCGGATCAGGGCCGGGGAGACGCTGGAGTCGGTGGCGCAGGCCGCCGGGGTGCCCAGTCAGCAGATCGAGCCGTTCGCGGCTCCGGTGATCGCCGAGCGGGAACACATCGCGGGCCTGGCCCAGGCCAACCCCGTCCGCCGGGCCGGTGACGCCGTTGCGCACCGCAGTCTGCGCGCCGTGGTCACCGACCGGTTGCTGTCACGGGGGGTCGACGTCGACACCGTCGACTGGGACGCCTGGCGCAACGAGGATCGGCGCTGGACCGTCCGGTTGTCGTATGAATCGGGTTCGGCGCACCGTCAGGCCGACTTCACCTACGACCAGACCGGACGCTTCTCGCTCGCCGCCAACGACGACGCGCGCTGGCTGACCGGCGAACACTCGAGTTCGCACGGTCCCCAGCCCGGCCGCAGGCGGCCACAGGATTCCGACGACGAGAGCACCGCCGACCTCAACGACGAGTTGGCGATCGTGCGTGCGATCCAGCCCCAGTTCGCCGTCACGCCCGACATCGACGACGAGCTGGACGAGCCGGACCGGCCCGACGACCTGGACGACGAGAACAGCACCCCCGACAACGAGGATGCCTTCGCCGAGGGTGACCTGGCCGAGGTGAACGGCGTCTACGACATCATTCCCGGCGACCGCTCCAACATGGACGTGCTGTACGACATGCTGTCGAGCTTCGACGAGGATTCGGTGCAGATCTATGCGGGCCTGGTCCGGCCGGCCCCCGACGAGGCTGCGGCGCCGGTGATCGACCCGGGCGCCGGGAACGTCGAGGCGATCGTGGTCGAGACGGTCAGCGTGATCGAGGTGCTGCCCCAGGAGTCGGTCACCGACGACGAGGACCGCCTGCCGGATGACGAGCAGGGCGGCGAAGCAGTGGTCGGCGTCGACCACACCGACGATCCCGCAGGAGCCGAAGCACACGGCTCCGAACCTCCGCGCGATGCCGGAGCGTCGGACGACGTCGACGACGACGAGTTCCTGGACGACGACGATGACGAGTCGCTCTTCGCCGAGGTGCCCATCGTGCACCCCGTCCGAGCCGATGTGCCCCTGCTCACCGAACCGGACGACGACGACGGCGGCCTGGCCTCGCCGGTCGAAGCCGAGGCGATCACCGAGGTGATCGAGCCCGCGCAGCCGCACCACGAGCCGGTCGGCAGCGCCGAAACAGCCACTCCCCCACCGTCGGAACCGGTGGGGGTCTCGAGCCATGAGGGTACCGACGACAATGCGACTCCTGGGCGCGAACCGGCAGGATCGTCAGCCCACCCGTCCGACCCGCCGCAGCCCGAGCAACCCGAGCAACCCGCCGAACCGCCCCGGCGTCCGACCGGCCGGCGACGCCCCGTGACGCCGGCCGCAACAGAGCCGGAGCAGCCCCGCCTGGTCGACGAGGCGGGGGCCGAGCCCTCGCGGCCGATCCGGCGCAAGCGCGCGTCGGTGCCCAGTTGGGACGAGATCATGTTCGGTGCACCGGCGCCGCGTCCCGATCAGTCCACACCGACGGACTGAGGGGGGCCTGGCTTTGCGCCACCTTCGCGTCGTCGTCACCGGCCTGCTGATCGCAGGGTCGGCGGTACTGGCGGCCTGCTCGGGAGGTACCGCGGCCACGCCGTCGGCCCCGGAACCCCAGACCGCCATCACTGCACGGGTGCTGGGCCAGTTGCTCGACCAGCACGACCCCGGCTCGTACGCCATCGCGCCCAGCGACGCGCCTGTGGCCGGATCCGAACCGACCGAGTTCATCTCAGGCCTCAGCGCGACGGCGTATTACCGGGCAACTCCCGGACGCGCCGCCAGAACCCTCACGCTCAGCTACGCGCCGGCACGCTATGCGGGCACGTTCGACTGTGCCGAGCCCACCTGCATCCGGCGCGACGGTGTGCTCGTGCGCGAGCGGTCACACGAGGTGATCTCGGTGCGCGAAGTGGGTTTCGTCCGGGTGTCCGGTTCGCCGTCGAACTTCGAAGGTGACGCCCTCGACGCCGTGATCGCATTGGCTCGTGATGCCACCATCGCGCCCACCGTCGGGCAGTCCCTGGCGCACGCGGCAGCAGCCAACCCGCGCTGGCGCAGCGACGCGCTGGACTGCGGCGACGCGTCGCCCTCGGCTCCCATCGCCCTGCCTGCTGCTGCCGGCGCGGTGCGGGCCGTCACGCCTCAGGCCCTGGCCGCCGTGCTGGCCAGTCACCTGGCCGCCTCGTGCGCCGGTGACGACAGCCGTAGCGACACGATCACCGGAACCGTCTATCTGGGTTCGGACACCGAGCGGGTCAGCCTGACCATCGCCGCGACGCCCTACCGGTGCCCCCAACTGGACACCTGCCGCACCGTGAACGGTCTCACGGTCGCCGAACAGCACGATGTGGCAGAGCAGACCTACCCCGCCCATCTGGTCGTGGCCAGGCAACTGCCCGACGGCACCCACTGGTTGATCGCCGACGAGGCCAGCGTTCGTGCGCACAACGGCCGGTTTCCGGTGGACCTGAGCGGTCTCACGCAGGTGGTGAACGATCCCCGGGTGGGGGCCGGCGTCGATGCGGCACTGATCAGTGCCGGCGACGACCTGCCGCTGCGGTGGCGGCTGGCACCGCGCACGTCCGAGTGAGCCCCGTCGTGGGCCGCGTCACTCGTCGAACGGCAGCGGCTCGGGATTCAGCGTGATCCGGGCCACCGCCGCAGTCATCCGGCGCCGGTGGTGCCGTCGGCAGAGCACCTCGTAGGCCACCTGGCCCTGCTCGGCGGCCACGTCGCCCACCACCACCTGGCTGCCCTCGGTGACCATGCGCCCGTTCACCGTGCGGGCGTTGTGGGTGGCCGGTTCGCCGCACCAGCACCGCGGACGCACCTGCAACAACTCCATGCGGTCGCACAACTCCACCAGTCGCCGGGTGGCGGGAAACAGTTCGGTGCGAAAGTCGGTGAGAATGCCGAAGCAGTACACGTCCAGTTGAAGTTCGTCCACCACGCGGGCCAACTGGTCGATGTGCGCCCCGGTGTAGAACTGGGCCTCGTCGCAGATCAGGTAGTCCACGCGGCGCGCCGAGGTGAGCTCGGCGATCACGTACGCCCAAAAGTCGAACGCATCACCCACCTCGACGGCCGGCCGCGCCAGCCCGATCCGCGACGAGATCATGGCCGACCCGGCACGGTCGTCGCGGGTGAACAGTCGCCCGGAGCGTCCGGCCTGCGCCTCCGTGAAGTCGGTCTGCAGGGCCAGCGTCGACTTGCCGCAGTTCATCGGGCCGGTGAAGAAGATCAGTTGCGCCACGGCTCAGCCGATCAGCAGCGGCACGGTCAGTTCGGCCGCCGTCAGCGATCCGTGCATGCCGACCAATGTGTACTCGTTGGGCTGGGTCTGCGTCATCAGCGCACCCTGCCCCGCCATGGCCACCACCACGTCGCCGAAGCGGTCGGCCAGCCGCGGTGCGATAGGCCCGAACCAGCCGGCATCGGACGCCTCGCCGCGGGTCAGCACCCAGGCCTCGGCCCCCAGTCGATCGGCCCAGCGGGCCTGGACGGCAGCCTCGGTGCCCGGCCGCACGTACAGCTGGCGCAGCCGTCCCTCGCCGCCGATGAGCTGGACGTCGGCGGTCAACTCGTCGTGCTGTTCGATGCTGAGCCGCTGGTCGAGCGGCACGTCGACCATGCCGTGATCACCGGTGATGATCAACCCCACCGACTCGTGCAGCGCCGCGCGCAGCTGCCGGGCGAACCGGTCGATGCGGGCGAGTTCGTCCGCCCAGGCCGGTGATGCCACCCCGGCCTTGTGGCCGGCATGGTCGAGGTCGCGGTCGTACACGTAGACCAGGCTGCGCTCGCCGGCCTCGGACGCTTGCACCGCCAGTTCGACCCGGCGCTCCGCAGCGGCCTGGTCGCTCACGCCGAGAAAGTTCGCGCCGCGCAACGCGCAGGTGGTCAGGCCGCTGCCCTGGAACCGGGCCGGTGTCACGGTGCTGCAGTGCACCCCGGTCTTGGCCAGGCGTTCGAAGACGGTGAGCTGCGGTTGCACGTCCAGGCCGCTCAGGCCTTCCTGCCACACCAGCGCATTCAGCAGCCCGCCGCCGAAGCGGAAGGTGTAGCCGGCCACGCCGTGCTGCCCCGGCGCCAGCCCCGTGCCGAGGCTAGTGATGGACGTCGCCGTGGTGCTCGGCACTCCGGCCGTGATCGGACGCGCCTGCGCGCGCAGGCCGCACAGGTAGGGGGCGATCGCCTCGCGGCCGTCGAGCAGGTGCCAGCCCAGGCCGTCCACCAGCAGCACCACGAAACGCTGCATCGGCGGCAGCGCCAGCACGTTGTCGCGGCCGGGCAGGCCGAGCACCGCGGCAACGCTGGGCAGCAGATCTGCGAGCGTCGACGTGCCGTAGGCCGGCACGAGCGGTTGGCTCACCGGCCACCGCCGCTGGCCACCTGCAGGGCGGTGGCGAACGACACCAGGCGGGCCACGTTGTCGGCGCCATCGGCGGCCACGCTCATGCGGACGGTCAGGTCGTCGGCGGCCACGGTGCCCGAATAGCCGTGATCGGCGTCGCAGTCGGGATCGCCGCAGTGCGCGGGCTCGATCTCGACCCGGGTGGCGGTGCCCCAGCCGACGCTG
>DAOSUG010000207.1:0-4760 GCA_035378545.1 Micropruina sp.
ACCGCATGGACACCGACGTCGTCGCAGGCATGGAGGCCGGCCTGCACACCGTGCTGGTGCTGACGGGTGTGACCACCGAGGCCGACGTTGCGACGTACCCCTTCCGTCCCAACCAGATTCTGAACGGCGTCCACGAGTTGATCGAGCAGATCTAGGGTGAACTGGACGGAATCCGTCCACCGTTGGTCGAGTGGGAGACCCTGCCTCCCTCATCCCGCGAACCCTCTCCCGTCATCTCGGCCAAGGCCGGGATGTCCTCAAGCGGCCCTGTCGTCATCCCGCGAGCCCTCTCCCGTCATCCCGCGAACACAATCCCCGTCATCCCGGCGAACGCCGGGATCTTCTCAGGTGCCTGCCAATGACGCGGGAACTCCGCTGGTCGAGACCGCTCTCCCGCTGGGTTGCGTTTGCTCCCGCGGAATGAGGGTCAGCCACCTGCGTCGCCGGTGTGCATTAGTGGGTGGGTTTTGCCACCGCAGTCGGTGCCGAAACCCACCCACTCTTTCGGATCCGGCCAGCAGGCCGCTGGAGAAGGCGGCTCGCCCGATGATCCGGGTGGTTGAGGGCTGAATGGAGACCTCGCCCGGTCATGGACGTGTCGGTGGCCGCCTTCGTTCCCAACCCCTCCGATCGCCTCACAGCCGGTTGGAATATTCATTCCGAAAAGGGCATACTCATTCCCATGTCTGTTCGTATCGCCGTGGCCGGCTGCACGGGGTATGCCGGCGGCGAGGCCCTGCGCCTGCTGCTGCAGCATCCCCAGGTCTCCATCGGCAACCTGACCGCGAAATCGAGTGCCGGCTCACTGGTGGGCGAGCACCAGCCCCACCTGCGACCGCTGGCCGCTACCCGCGTGCTCGACACGACCGTCGAGCACCTGGCCGGTCACGATGTGATCTTTCTGGCGCTGCCGCACGGCGCCTCCGGTGCGATCGCCGCCCAGCTCGCCAAGGCCTCGCCGGACTCGTTGTTGATCGATCTGGGCGCCGACCACCGGCTCGAATCCGCCGAGGCATGGACTGCCTATTACGGCGGCGAGCACCCCGGCACCTGGACCTACGGCATGCCCGAACTGCCGCTGGCGAACGGACTCCGCCAACGTGAGCCCCTGCGCACCACGCGTCGAATCGCCGTACCGGGGTGCAATGTCACCGCCGTCACCTTCGCGCTCGCGCCGGGCATCGCCGCCGGTTTGATCGAACCCACCGACCTGGTCGCCGTGCTGGCCAACGGGGTCAGCGGCGCCGGCAAGGCTCTCAAGCCGCACCTGCTGGCGTCCGAGATTCTGGGCTCGGCAAGCCCGTACGCGGTCGGCGGCAGCCACCGACACATCCCCGAGATCGAACAGAATCTCGGCAAGAGCAGGGGCGACGCCATCCGGATCAGCTTCACGCCCACCCTGGTGCCGATGTCCCGCGGCATCCTGGCCACCTGTACGGCCCGGCTTGCCGAAGGCGCCGATCCGGCCACCGTCCGGCAGGCCTGGGCCGATGCCTACGCCGGCGAACCCTTCGTGCAGTTGCTGCCCGAGGGGCAGTGGCCCGCCACCGCCACCACGCTGGGTGCCAACACGGCTCTCGTCCAGGTCACCGTCGATCAGCGCGCCGGACGCCTGGTCGCCGTCTGCGCGATCGACAATCTGGTCAAGGGCACCGCAGGCGCCGCCGTCCAGTCCATGAACCTGGCCCTCGGCCTGCCCGAGACAACCGGCCTCACCTCGATCGGAGTCGCACCATGAGCGTCACCACCCCCAAGGGTTTCACCGCCGCCGGCGCCACGGCGGGCATCAAGGCGTCCGGTCGCCCCGACCTGGCGATCGTGGTCAACAACGGTCCGGACGCGCACGCTGCCGCGGTCTTCACCTCCAACGCCTTTCAGGCCGCACCCGTGCTGTGGTCGCGCGAAGCCGTCGCCGACGGTCGTCTCGCTGCAGTCGTGCTCAACTCCGGCGGCGCCAATGCCTGCACGGGTACGGCCGGACTCGAGGATGCGCGGCAGATGGCCGCGTGGACGTCCGAGGCGCTCGGTACCGACGTCACCGACGTGGCGGTGTGCTCGACCGGGCTGATCGGCGTCCGGTTGCCGATGGACAAGGTGCTCGCCGGCATCGAACTCGCCACCCAGGACCTCTCCGAGGTTGGCGGCCCCGCCGCGGCGGAGGCCATCATGACCACCGACACCGTCCCCAAGCAGGCCGAGTTCCACTCGCAGCAGCGCTGGTCGATCGGCGGCATGGCCAAGGGGGCGGGCATGCTGGCCCCGGCCCTGGCCACCATGCTCGTGGTGCTCACCACCGATGCGGTGATCGCCGCCGCCGACCTCGACACCGCCCTGCGCACGGCCACGTCCTTCACCTTCGACCGCACCGACTCCGACGGCTGCATGTCGACCAACGACACCGTGATCGTGCTGGCCAGCGGGGCGTCCGGCGTCAGTGCCGACCCGGAAGAGTTCACCGAGGCGCTCACCGGGGTGTGTCATTCCCTGGCGATGCAACTGCTGGCCGACTCCGAGGGCTCCGCACACGACATCGAGGTCACGGTGCACGGCGCCGCGTCCGAGTCGGACGCGCTCGCGATGGCCCGGGCGATCGCGCGCAGCAACCTGTTCAAGTGTGCGGTGTTCGGTAACGACCCCAACTGGGGACGGGTGCTGGCCGCGGCGGGCACCGTCCGGGCCCGCTTCGATCCCGATCAGGTGGACGTGTCCTTCAACGACGTCGGTGTCTTCGTCGGCGGTCAACTGGGCGCGGACCGATCCGAGGTCGACCTCTCGGAACGCCAGGTGGTGGTCGAGGTCAACCTGCACGCCGGCGACGCCTCGGCCACGATCTGGACCAACGATCTCACCTACGACTACGTCAAAGAGAACGCGGAGTACTCCACATGAGCCCCACCACCCGCACCCGGGCCACGGCCGAGGGCGTGATCGGCAAGGCCGAGACGCTCATCGAGGCACTGCCCTGGCTCGAGCGCTACGCCGGCAGCATCGTGGTGGTCAAGTACGGCGGCAACGCGATGGTGAACGACGAACTCAAGCGCGCCTTCGCCGATGACATCGTGTTCCTGCGCCGCTGCGGTCTCAAGCCGGTCGTGGTGCACGGCGGTGGCCCGCAGATCTCGTCGATGCTGGGTCGGCTCGGCATCGCCTCGGAGTTCAAGGGCGGCCTGCGGGTCACCTCGCCCGAAGCCATGGACGTGGTGCGCATGGTGCTGGTCGGACAGGTCGGACGCGAGTTGGTCGGCCTGCTGAACGCGCACGGACCCCTTGCCGTTGGCCTGTCCGGCGAGGACGCCGGCCTGTTCACCGCGACCAAGCGAGGCGTCACCATCGACGGCGAGCAGGTCGACCTGGGCCTGGTTGGTGAGGTGACCACCGTGCGTCCCGAGACGGTGATCGACCTGATCGAGGGCGGACGCATTCCGGTGATCGCCACCGTGGCGCCCGACGAGGACGGTCACGTGCACAACGTGAACGCCGACACCGCAGCCGGGGCGCTGGCGGTCGCCCTGGGCGCGGAACGGTTTCTGGTGCTCACCGACGTCGAGGGCTTGTACGCCGACTGGCCGGCCAGCGAAGAGGTGATCGCACGCATCACCACCGCGGAGTTGGCTGAGCTGTTGCCCAGCCTCGAGGCGGGCATGATTCCCAAGATGGAGGCCTGCCTGCAGGCTGTCGAGGGCGGCGTGCGGCGTGCCACCATCATCGACGGACGGGTGCCGCACAGCCTGCTGCTCGAGATCTTCACCTCCGAGGGGCTGGGCACCATGGTGGTGGCCCCTGACGACACGGCGACGGGGGTGCTCGCATGAGCAGCGCCTCGAACGGGAGCGCAAGCGGGCAGCCGCCACTCGCCCAGTCTTCGTCGAGCCCGGCACAGCTGAACCAGTCCTCAACCGGCCAGTCCTCAACCGGCCAGTCCCCAACCGGACAGTCCCCACTCGGCCAGTCCCAAACCCAGTCCCACCTCGGCCAGTCGCCAACCGGTCAGTCCCACCTCACACAGCGCTACCAGCACGCCGTGATGAACACCTTCGGGCCACCCAAGCGCGTCTTCGTCCGCGGCGAAGGCGTGCACCTGTGGGACGCCGACGGCAACCGTTACCTCGACCTGCTCGCCGGGCTGGCGGTCAACTCGCTGGGGCACGCGCACCCGCAGGTGATCGGTGCCATCTCGGCGCAGCTCTCCACCCTCGGTCACGTGTCGAACTTCTTCGCCACACCCACCCAGATCGCACTCGCCGAGCGATTGTGCGGCTTCGTCACCCTCAATGACCCCGGTCGCGAGGCCCGGGTGTTCTTCACCAACTCGGGCACCGAGGCCAACGAGGCGGGCTTCAAGATCACCCGGCGCACCGGACGCACCCGGCTGATCGCCATGCAGGGCTCCTTTCACGGACGCAGCCTCGGCGCCCTCGCCCTGACCAGCAACCCCGCCTACCGCGAACCGTTCGAGCCCCTGCCCGGCGAGGTGACGTTCGTGCCCTACGGCGACGCGGACGCGTTGGCGCAGGCGCTGGACGACACCGTCGCCGCGGTGATCCTGGAGCCGATCCAGGGCGAGAACGGCGTCGTCGAGCCGCCGTCGGACTATCTGGCGGCAGTCCGCGCACTGACCACGAATGCCGGCGCCCTGCTGTGGATCGACGAGGTGCAGACCGGTATCGGACGCTGCGGCGAGTGGCTGGCCAGCGCCCACTCCGGCGTCACCGGCGACATCGTCACCTTCGCCAAGGGCCTGGGCAACGGCTTCCCGGTCG
>DAOSUG010000208.1:0-4756 GCA_035378545.1 Micropruina sp.
GCCGTACCTCCGGATCGCTCACCGGTTCACCCTATGCGACGTCCGGACGCCCCTCGCGTTGCGACCCCCCGCGCGGCCCGGATCGGGAGCCGGCCGACAACCTGCGCGTCACGATCAGCCCTGCCACGCACGCCAGCAATGCGCCGACGGTGGCGAGCCACGCCGCGGTCTGTGGGGTGTATACCTCCACGAGTTGCCCCGCGAGTGCCGCCCCGGCAGCGACCCCGACCACGCCGATCGTGGACAGCACGGCCATCAGGGTCGACAACCGCTCGGGCGGCGAAATACGTTCGGCCAACGCGTACGCCGTGACCAGAATCGGCCCGACCATGACCCCGACCAAGAAGCAGGCGACCGCCATGCTGGGGGCGTCCCAGGCGAACACCAGCAGGGGCGACACAACCGCGCTGCCCAACCCGAACAGCACGATTCGCCAGCTGAACGAGAAGCGGGCCGGCAACCGATTGGTGAGCAAGCCCATCGTGGCGCTGCCGACCGCCATCGTGCCGTAGACCAGGCCGGTGACCGCCTGCTCGTCGCGCAGCGTGAAGAACGCGGCAAGGCTGGTCTGCGTGCTGCCGAACAGCAGCCCGACCGCTCCCGTGACCACGCCGAGCAGCACCAGCATCGTCCAGTCGATGTGCTCGGGCGAGTGCTCATGGCGAAGCCGTCCCTCGTGCGCAGGAGGCAGCGCAGTCCGATGCAGGGCGAAGCCGACCTGCCCGATCCACGCCAGCGCCATGGCGATGATCACCGGCAGCGCGGGCGCGACGGCGGCCAGGGTGGTCGCGATCACCGGACCCACCACGAACGACACCTCGTCGACCGCTCCCTCCCAGGCCATGGCGGCCGAGGTGAACGGCGTGCGGTCCGCGCGTTGCGTGGCCGCCTGTGACCAGCGGGCGCGTGCCATGCCGCCCACCTGCGGGTTGGCGAAGCCGATCAAAGCCGCACAGCCGAGCGGCACGGCCAGGGGCGCGTCCGGACGGCACGTGAACAGGAACCCGGCCATCGCCAGAGTCTGGACGAGCGTCGCCCCGACCCCGATCAGCCGGTGACCACGGGTGTCGGCCAGGTGACCGACGAAGACCGCGCCCGCCGCGCCACCGAGGCTCAGCGCCGCGGTGGCCAGGCCGGCGAGCGCGAACGATCCGAGCTGCGACTGGGCGTAGAGCAGCAGGGCCAGCGGCAGAATGCTGGCGGGCAGGCGTCCGATGATGCCGAGGGCCGTGAACGAGCCGCCCATGGTGCGCAGCAGCACCGGATACGGCACGTGCGGCGGCATGGGGCTCCTTTCCGATCGCTCGACAGCGTTCTGTGCGTGACGGTTTATGCGGCGAGCGTCGCGCGATGTCATCGGGGTTACCTTGCCACGCCCGATCCCGTCGAGGGCCCACCTCAACCGTTCGGTCACGGTGGAGACGCCGACGTCCTGATCCGGCTGCGCGGCCACGTCGCGGCCACGTCCGCGCGGTGGCTCCGTCGGCCGGCGTTGCACGCGCCCCGCAACCGTTCACGATCCGCTCACTTGACAGTCACACCGGGCCGGGCGTCATGGTGTGGGGCATGACCACCGATGTCACGAACCCCCAGTCGTTCGCTCGGCACACCGCCTATTCCGATCCGGGTGTGCACGTGGCGTTGGTGGGGGCGCTCGATCCGCAGCTGGACGCGTTGTGCGCAACGAGCCGCAATTTGGTGGCGCATTACCGGGCCGAGCTGACCGACCTGCCCCCGGAGAGGCAGGGCGAGATCGACAGCCGTTGGGTGGAGGCGATCCTCGACCTCGACCAGTCCCGGCATCCCGCAGATCTGATGAGCCCTCGTCCGCTCGCCGATCGTGTCGCCGGTTGCTGCCGCGACCATTCGCTGCTGCTGGCCAGTTTCTTGCGCACCCACGGGGTGCCGGCGCGCACGGTGGTGGGGTTCGCGGGGTACTTCGCACCGCCCTTTCACCACGATCACGTGGTCACCGAGTGGTACGACGGCGTCCGTTGGGTGCGCGCCGACCCCGAGTTGCAGGCCGCCGGGTTCGACTTCGACGTGCGCGACCTGCCGACCGGGCCGGGCGCACCCTTCGAGACCGCCGCCGAGGTGTGGCTGCAGTACCGCGACGGCGCCCTGGACGCCGATCAGTACGGCGTGGACCCGGCCATCGGCCCCCCGTTGCGCGGGCGGGACTTCATCGCCGGCTATGTGGTCTTTCAGGTCGCCCACCGCTATGGCGACGAGCTGTTGCTGTGGGACGACTGGTTCACGGCGCCGTCCGATGATGAGGTGGATCGACTGGCCGCACTACTGGTGGCGGCCGACCGAGGCGGCTCTCAGTCTGAACGCGCCCTGCACGACTGGTACCGCAGCGACGCGCAGCTACACCCGGGCCGGCAGATCACGCAGCACTCGCCCTACGGCACTCCACCGGTGCACGTGAACCTGGTCACCCGGTCGGTGCTGCCCGACTGAGCACGAATGCCGTTGTGGCGGGCTCAGCCGGGCGCACCGGTCCAAGCGATGGAGAAAGAGCCGACGTCGAGGTCGAACCCAGCCCGTGATGGTCGCGGCCCCGCGATCGGGCATGACGAAGGGGCGGGGTCTGTCGACCCCGCCCCTTCGCTTACTTGGCTGAAGAACCGACTCAGGCGGCGGCGACGTTCACGTTGATGTGAGCGACGACACCACTGGTGAGCTTGAGGCCCACCGTGTGCGTGCCGACGGTCTTGATCGGCTTGGCGATCTCGACGGCCCGCTTGTCGACGGCGGGCCCGCCGGCCTTCTTGACGGCGAGCACGATGTCGGCCGCGGTGACGGCGCCGAACAGCTTGCCGTTGTCACCGGCGTTGGCCGGCAGCGTCACCGTGAGCTCTTCGAGCTGGGTGCGGATCTCGCGGGCATGCTCGACGTTGCGAATCTCACGAGCGTCGCGCGCCCGCTTGATGCCGTCGATCTGCTTCTCGGCGCCCTTGGTCCACTTGATGGCGAAACCGCGGGGCAACAGGTAGTTGCGGCCGTAGCCGTCTTTGACCTCGACGATCTCGCCCGGAATGCCCAGGTGGTCGACGGAGGCGGTCAGAATGAGCTTCATGCGTTCGTCTACCCTTCTCAGCGAGCGGTCGAGGCGTACGGCAGCAGGGCCAGCTCACGCGCGTTCTTGACGGCGATCGCGACCTTGCGCTGCTCTTGGACGGACAGACCCGTGACCCGCCGAGCGCGGATCTTGCCCCGCTCGCTGATGAACTTGCGCAGGGTGGCGGTGTCTTTGTAATCGATGTGGCCGATGCGCACGGACTTTGCCGGCGCGATCTTCTTCTTGTTCACAGGCTTGCGCTGCTGTGCCATTGTGGTGCTCCCTTTCAGTGAGCCCGGCCGAGGCCGGAATGACGTGACTGTGTTGCGTGCGGACGATCAACGCCCGCGGGTGATCAGAACGGCGGCTCTTCGCTCTGGGCCTGCGCCCACGGATCGTTGCCGGACGAGCGGTTGTTGCCGCCACCCCCGGACGACCAGGCGTCGTTACCGCCGGCATTGCCGCCGCCGGAGTTACCCCCGCCGCCGGAATAGCCGCCCGAGTTGCCACCACCGGAATAGTTGCCGCCGCCGGAGTTGCGGGTGACCTTGGCTGAGGCGTACCGCAGGGACGGGCCGATCTCGTCGACCTCGACCTCGAAGACGGTGCGACGTTCGCCCTCACGGGTCTCGTACGAGCGCGACTTCAACCGACCAGTCACCACGACCCGCATGCCCTTGGTGAGCGATTCGGCGACGTTCTCGGCCGCCTGTCGCCACACCGAGCAGTTGAGGAACATGGCGTCGCCGTCTTTCCATTCGCTGGTCTGACGGTCGAACGTGCGCGGCGTGGACGCAACGGTGAAGTTGGCCACCGCCGCACCGGACGGGGTGAAGCGCAGCTCGGGATCGGCGGTCAGGTTGCCGACGAGCGTGATGTTGGTTTCGCCTGCCATGAGTCTGTCTTTCGATCGTTGTGATGAGAGACCCGGAGTCTGTCAGCCGGCGCCGACAGTTTTTCTAGCGGGTGTCGGGGCGGATGACCTTGGTGCGCATGATCTGCTCGTTGAGCGTGAACTGACGATCCAGTTCTTTCACATCGGCAGGCTCTGCGGTGATGTTGATGACGGCGTAGATGCCTTCGGACTTCTTGCGAATGTCGTAGGCGAGGCGACGCCGGCCCCAGATGTCCAGGTTGTCGACCTTGCCACCGGCCTTGGTCAGGCCTGCGAGCGGCTTTTCAAGAACGCCGTTCACCTGACGGTCGTCCACGTCGGGATCGATGATCACCATGACTTCGTATTGACGCATACGCGAACTCCACCTCCTCTGGTCTCGAGCGGCCATGAGCATTTCCCATGGCAGGAGGGCGTGTGCACGGTGCCAGGAGGCACCAAGGGTCAACTCTAGCGTCCGGACACCAGAGCCGACGAATCGGAGCGTTGACTCATCGAAGATACCCGCGTGGGATCTGATGGCTGGAGTTCAGCCCCCTCGGCCGAACCCTCACCAAGCGGGCCGGCGTCCGGCAGACCCGGTCATCGACACGACCCTGTGATCGTTACCGGCAGCCGAGCGCTGCGGTGCAGAGTCGCGTGGCGCGTGGCGCGTGGCGCGTGGCGCGTGGCGCGTGGCGCGCAAACCTGCACCACATTCGAGGGGGCGTCCGCCTCGGTGAACGTCGGAGGGACGCGAATCTGGTGCAGTTCTGCACGGCTCCGTCCGGCCAAAGGAACCTCTCGAGCGAAAACGG
>DAOSUG010000209.1:0-4752 GCA_035378545.1 Micropruina sp.
GGCGATCGCGGTAATGACGTGGAGCCACCGCAACAGCAGGCCGGCCCAGTCGAGGCGCGGACGGCGCTCGGGCACCGGATCGGCGGGAATGAACCGGGCCGCCATCACCAGGCCGGCGACGCAGAACGGCACGTTCACCCAGAACAACCAGCGCCAGTCGAGCCAGTGCAGGATCAGCCCGCCGAGGGTCGGGGCCAGGATCGGCCCGAGTGCCGCGGGCAGGCTGACCATCGCCATCAGCCTGCCGAAGCCCTCGCCACCCACCACCTGTTGCATGGCCAGGGTCGCCATCAGCGGCATCATCAGGCCGCCGGCCAGGCCTTGCGCGACGCGGAACGCGATCAGGCTGGGGGCGTCCCAGGCGAGGCTGCAGGCGATCGAGGCCAACCCGAAGGCGGCCAACGCGATGAGCCAGAGACGCTTGCCGCCGATGCACGCCTGCGCCCAGCCGACCACCGGAATGGCCACCCCGAGAGCGAGCAGATAGCCGGTGCTGACCCACTGGATGGTGCTCACCGGCACCGCGAGGGTATCGGCCAGAGTGTGCAGCGCGAGGCTGATGATCGTGCTGTCGAAGATCACCGCCAGGCCGCCGATGACCACCGAGACGGCAACGAGTACCGCCGATCGGTCGAGCTTCACCGCTGGTTCCGCCACCATTCCCCCTAAGAGACGTGGATGTATCTAAAAGAACGATACGCGCAGAGGTTAAGATACGCAAATGGATCTTGAGTCGACCCCGCAACGACGTCGCGGCAGCCGCCTCGAGGCCGACATCCTTGACGCCGCGTGGCAACTGCTCGGCACGGTCGGCTTCGACAACCTGACCTTCGAGGCGGTGGCGCAGGCGGCCGGAACCAGCCGGTCTGTGCTGTATCGCCGCTGGCCCGATCGCGAGGCGCTGGTCTTCGCAGCAATCGATCGCAACTTCTGGAGCGCACGTCCGCCGCTGCCGGACACGGGCACCCTTCGGGACGACCTGATCGAGCTATTGCGCCTGGCCAACGTCGCGCGCGCCCCCCTGGTGGGGGTGATGAGCGCCCTGATGGGCAGCTACTTCTCGCCCGGCGGCATGACCTTCGCCGCCTTGCGCGAGCGCATGCTGGGCGATCGCATCCACAGCGTCGACCTACTGCTGCAGCGCGCGGTCGAGCGGGGCGAGGCCGACCCGACCCGCCTGACTGCTCGCGTGCGGGCCGTGCCGTTCGACCTGTTTCGGCACGACCTGCTGATGACCCTGTCCCCCCTCGCCGACGACGACATCGTCGCGATCGTCGACGAGGTGTTCCTGCCGTTGGTGCGTCCGGCGACGTGACCGCCGCCCACCCCTGGGTGGGTAGAGGGTTGCTGGTTCGCCCGTGCAGGCTGGAGCGATGAGTGATCTCACCGCCATCGACAACGCCGCGGCCGAACTGCCTTCCGAGAAGGACGGGGGCTTTCCCGCCCAGGAGCAGCAACCACCCGGCCTGACCAGCGAGATGACCCCGAGACCCGATCACGGCGAGGAAGGCTGGGTCGGCCGCGACCGGTTGCACGGTCTCAAAGCGCTGATCACCGGCGGCGACTCCGGCATCGGACGGGCGGTGGCAATCGCCTTCGCCCGTGAGGGTGCAGATGTCGCCCTGAGCTACCTGTCCGCCGAGCAGTCGGACGCCGAAGACACCGCGGGCTGGGTCGAGAAAGCCGGTCGTAAGGCCGTGCTCCTGCCTGGCGACCTGACCGACGAGGCCACCGCGCGCGCCGTGGTCGACGACGCGGCCGAACAGCTGGGCGGGCTCGACGTCTTGGTGAACAACGCCGGGTTCCAGTGGGCACGGCGCGAGGGCGGTCTGGCCGACGTGGCCACCGACGAGCTGGATCGCGTGTTCAAGACGAACCTGTACGCCATGTTCTGGGTCACCCAGCAGGCGCTGAAGTACCTCGGCAAGGGGTCCAGCATCATCAACGTCAGCTCTATTCAGGCCTACGAGCCGTCCACGGCCCTGATCGACTACGCCTCGACCAAGGCGGCCATCAACAACTTCACCGTCAATCTGGCCGGCGAGCTCGGCCCGCGCGGCATCAGGGTCAATGCCGTGGCGCCCGGCCCGATCTGGACGCCGCTGCAGCCGGCCACCAAGCCCGGCGAGGCGATGACCGGCTTCGGCGGTGACACGCCGCTGGGCAGGCCGGGGCAGCCGTCCGAACTGGCCGGGGCGTTCGTGTTCCTGGCGAGCCCGCTCGAGGCGAGCTACGTGTCGGCCACCGTGCTGGGCGTCACCGGCGGCAAGGCGGTGTTCTGAGCAGGTCGGGCACGCACCCGTCCACCAGCGAAGGAGGCGACAGATGCCGAAGGGCATGGTCGAAGAAGGACGAGCGGCAGACCAGCACGTCAAAGAGAGCGAGCAGGACGAAGGTCGTTCCACCGATCGCGCCCAAGAGATCGCGGCTCGCAGCGTGAACAAGCAGCGCAGTAAAGAAGGGCGCACGAAGAAGTCCGGCTGAGGTCGCGGTCGGGCAACGGCGGCCAGGTATCAATTCGCGTCCGCGGGGCTACTTTGAAGCATGCGCTACCGGTCACGCCCTGTGCGTGGCATCAGGGCCTACGCGGTGTGCGGCGTGAACACCGTGTCGTTCGCCCTGACCGCCGCCGAGTTCGCCCGCAGAGGGCTGTTGGGGTTCTGCGTAGAACGTGCGGTCGAGGGTGGGCCGTTCATCTGGATGCAGGGGTTCAAGGTGTTCCGCTCGCTGGTGCCCGACCCCAGGCCGACCGACCAGGTGAGCACCTACAGCCACCCGATTCAGGCCCTGGTCTGGGACGACTTCACGCTTCGGCCCGACACCACCTACACCTACCGCTTTCACCCGATGCGGGGAACGCCGGCCAAGCCGAGGCGCAACCGGCCGATCGCCATCACGATTCACACCGAGCCGCTGCACGCCGGCGTGAGCGACGTGGTGTTCAACCGGGGCGTGGCCTCCAGCCAGGCCTACATGCGCCGGTTCGGTGGCAGGTCGCCCGACGACCAGCCCACCCCGCAGTTGCGCCAGCAGGCGCTCGACTGGCTCAGCCGCGACTTGGACGACGTGCTGCTCGAGCTGATCGGCGGCGCCGGCCCGGGTGATGCGCTGCACGGCGCCTTCTACGAGTTCAACTACCCTCCGGTGCTGGACGCTCTGGTGGCGGCGGCAGTCCGGGGGGTGGACGTGAAGCTGGTGGTCGACTTCAAGACCACCGCGAGCGGGCCGCGCGAGGCCAACCGGGCAGCCATCGCGGCCGCCGGCTTTCCGGCCGGGGTGATCATCGCCCGCGAGGCCCGGGTCTCGGCTATCGCGCACAACAAGTTCCTGGTGCTCAGCCACGGCGGCGCCCCGGCTGCGGTCTGGACCGGCTCAACCAACCTGACCACGGGCGGCGTGCACGGGCAGTCCAATGTCGGCCACCTGGTGCGCGACGCGTCGGCTTCGACCGCCTACCACGCCTACTTCAAGCTGCTGGCCGGCGACCCGGGCGGACGGTCGTCCGACACTTCGGCGGCCAGGCGCACAAAGAACGCCGCGTTCAAGGCACAGGTGGCAGCGCTCAGCCCGGCACCGGCCGACCGCGCCGGGGTGGCGGCCGGCATCACCCCGGTGTTCAGCCCTCGGCCCGACCTCGGCCCGCTCCACACCTACGCCCAGCTGATCGGGGCCGGCGCCACGTCGTTGGCCTGCGCCACGTTCGCGTTCGGCATCGCGCAGGAGATCCAGGACGCCGCGGCCGGCACGCCCGACGGCCCACTGCGGTTCTTCCTGCTCGAAACCCGCGGCAAGGCCACCGTCCGCCTGGACGCGTCCCGCAACGTGTACCAGGCGTGGGGCTCCGAGCTCGACCACCCGCTCGGCCAGTGGGTGGCCGAGACCACCACCCGCGAGTTGGGCCTGAACCGGCACGTGGCGTTCATTCACGACAAGTTCCTGCTCTGCGATCCGCTCGGCCCCGATCCGGTGGTGGTCACCGGCTCGGCGAACTTCTCGCGGGCGTCCACGCTCGAGAACGACGAGAACATGATCATCATCCGCGGGGACACGCGGGTGGCCGACATCTACTTCACCGAGTTCAACCGGCTGTTTTTTCACTACTACTTCCGCTCGGTGGTGCAGCAGGTGTCGGCCCGGGCTGGGGCGCCCGAGTCGGACGCCCACGCCCTCGACCTGGTCGAGAACGACACCTGGACGCTCAAGTACGCACCCGGCACGCTGCGCGCGAAGCGGGTGCAGAAGCTGGCCGAGATGGCCGACCCACTCGACGCCTGAACCGCACCGAGCCAAGCACGGGAACGCCGGCGAGCAATGCGATCGGCCTGGGCCTAGGCTGAACCCGGTCGAACAAGGGGCGATGAGATGAACGCGGTATCGAGTGTCGGCCTGGTGCTCGGCCTGTGCGCGTTCCTGGTCTCTTTCGCCCCCAGCCTGCTGCCGCGGCGCTGGCTCGAACAGGGGCTGATCGGCGGGGCGGTGGCGATGATCGGCTACCTGGTCGGCCTTCTGCTCGAAGAGACCGCGGACGCCCTGGGCCGGCTGATCGGACTCGACGTACAGGTCAACTGGCGCATGCCCGGCGGCTACCTGGTGCTCACGCTGCTGGGGGCCGCGCTGGTGGTGCTCGGCTGGTGGTGGTCGGTGCGTGAGCACCGCGAGACCGCCCGGCTGGTCGACATGCCGCTGCAGCCGGTGTGGCACGACATCGCATCCACTGGTGTGGCATTGGGGTTCTTGGCGGTGCTCGTTCTG
>DAOSUG010000210.1:0-4751 GCA_035378545.1 Micropruina sp.
TGCTGCATGGCGCGGCCGGGCGGCGCTTCACGCGCTGGATCGGCATCGGGCTGGTGATCGTCGGCATCGCCCTATTGGTGGACCTGTTCCTGATTCCGACCTACACCCGCGACGCCAACTACCGTCTCACGGGGTTTCGGTACTAGGGCGCGTCTCCTAACCCTGGCCGCGCTGCGCCGGAACCCCGGGCGGCCGCTCGCCGCGTGTGCGCTGGTACCAGTCGGCGTACGCGGCCACCGCCGTGGGCAGGGTGGCGAAGATGAACTCCTCACCCACCTGCTGCACGAAGCCGGCCGCCTGCAGCTGCTGACGCAGTTCGAACTTGACCCGGGCCAGCGCAAACCTGATGCCGCGCCCCGCCAGCGCCGCACGCAGCGTTTCGAGGATGTCCACGCTGGTCAGGTCGACCTCGACGTTGGCCTCGGCATTCAGCACGAACCAGTCGCACCGGGGGTCGGCCTGCTCGACCGCGAGCAACGCCCGGGTCAAGAAGTCCTCCGCGTTGGCGAAGAACAGCGGCGAGTCGTACCGGTAGACCACCAGACCGGGCACCTGGACGACGATCGGGTAGTCGTCCACGTCGTGCATGCCCGCCATACCCGGCACGTAGCCGAGCACGCCGTCGTGCGGGCTGGCGATCCGGCGGATCAGGTCGAGCACCGACAGTCCGATCGCCAGGCCGATACCGCCCAGCACGCCGAGCCACAGCACGCCGAGTGTTGTCGCCAGGGCCAGCAGCAACTCGCTGCGCCTGAACCGGGCGATCCGGCGAAGCTCGGCCACGTCGATCAGCCGGATCGCCGCGAAGATCACCAGCGCCCCGAGCGCGGCGGCCGGAAACCAGGCCAGCACCGGGCCGAGCACCAGCAGTGCCGCGATCACCAGCGCCAAACAGACCAGTGAGTACAGCTGGCTGCGGCTGCCGACCGCGTCACCGATCACCGTGCGACTGCCCGACGAACTGACCGGAAACCCGTTGGTGAAGCCGTTGACCACGTTGGCCGCGCCCAGCGCGAGCAGCTCCTGGTTGCTGTCCACCGGCTCTTTGCGTTTGACGGCGAAAGCCCTGGCCGTGAGCACATTGTCGCTGTAGCCGACAACGGCGATGCCCAGCGCGTACGGCAGCAGGGACAGCACCGACAGGTCGTCCAGCAGCGGGACGCGCGGCGCCGGCAGCCCCTGCGGCACCGCACCGATCACCCGCACCCCCAGCCGGTCGAGACCGAAGAGGAACACGCTGCCGGCAGCGGCGAGCATGCAGATCAGCGGGCCGGGCCAGGTCGGCAGCCATTGTCGACAGGCCACCAATGCCACGCCGACCGCGATCGCCAGCGCCAGCGTCGGCAGGTGGACGGTGCCGAGCCGCGTGACCAGCGACCACCACTGCGCACCCGGCGCGTCCCCTTCGATGACCACGCCGGTGACCTTGCCGAGCTGGCTGGTGATCATCAGCACCGCGATGCCGGCCAGATACCCGACCAGCACCGGGCGCGACAGCAGGTTGGCCAGGAATCCCAGCCTGAACAGCCGGCCGACCAGGCAGATCACCCCGACGGCGATCGCCATCAGTGCCGCCACCTCGGACCAGCGCTCCGTGCCGCCCGCGGCCCCCAGCAGCGCGCCCAGCCCCGCCGCGGTCATCAGCGCCGTGGTCGATTCGGGCCCGATCGACAGTTGCCGGGACGAGCCCAGCAAGGCATAGACGGCAAGTGGCGCCAGGATCGCCCACAACCCGGCGATCGGCGGCAGCCGGGCGATCTCGGCGTAGGCCATCACCTGCGGGATGAGGTAGGCCGCCACGGTGACTCCGGCCAGCAGGTCGCCGCGCAACCAGGACCGGTCGTAGTGCAGCAGCACGTGCAGACCCGGTGCGTACCGCGCCCAACGCGGCGCCGCAGCAGCGTCCATGCCGGAACGGTACTGGTCGCCCGCGCGCGGTGCCACGCCCACGCCCCACCCGCCGGATAAGGTGAGCCCCACCCCGTCCGCGACATTGGTGCCGAGACGCGGCGCCCCCACTCGAAAGGACCGCGATGTCTGTGCCGGCCGATCACGAGACGGTCATCTCGGCCACGGACGCCCTGTGGTGGCGGCAGGCGGTGGTGTACCAGATCTACCCGCGCAGCTTCGCCGACAGCAACGCCGACGGCATCGGCGACTTCGCCGGCATCGTCTCGCGGGCGCCCTATCTGGCCGCGCTGGGCATCGACGCGGTGTGGCTGAACCCGTTCTACCCCTCTGATCTGGCCGACGGCGGCTACGACGTGATCGACCACCGCGACGTCGATGCCCGGATCGGCACCCTCGCCGACTTCGACGCCCTGGTCGAGGTGCTGCACGCCCACGGCATCCGGCTGC
Source organism: Micropruina sp. (assembly GCA_035378545.1). Lineage (GTDB taxonomy): Bacteria > Actinomycetota > Actinomycetes > Propionibacteriales > Propionibacteriaceae > Micropruina. Next base: position 2,359 of record DAOSUG010000210.1, read on the forward strand.
TGATCGACATCGTGCCGAACCACACCTCCGACCATCACCGCTGGTTCCGCGAGGCCCTCGACGCCCCGCCCGGGTCGAGCGCCCGCGCACGCTACCTGTTCCGCGACGGCACCGGCACCGACGGTGCCCAGCCGCCCACCGATTGGCGCTCGCTGTTCGGCGGGTCGACCTGGCAGCAGGTGCCGGACGGCCAGTGGTACCTGCACACCTTCGCCGTCGAGCAGCCGGACCTGAACTGGGCCAACGACGAGGTGCGCGATGACTTTCTGACCACCCTGCGGTTCTGGGCCGACCGGGGTGTCGACGGCTTCCGGGTGGACGCCGCCCACATGCTCGCCAAAGACCTGAGCGACCCACTACCCTCCCAGGACGAACTGGACCTGATGCCGCGCGACGGCAACCATCCGCTGCTCGACCGCGACGAACTGCAGCAGATCTATGCCGAGTGGCGGGCCGTGTTCAACGCCTACGACCCGCCCCGTACGGCGGTCGCCGAGGCGGCCGTGCATGCCTCGCGGGTGCCGCGTTACGCCAGCCCGCAGACGCTGGGCCAGTCGTTCTTCTTCGATCTGCAACTCGCCGACTACGACCCGGCCAGTTTTCACCGCATCATCGACGAGTGCCTGAGGGTCGCGGTGACGTCCGGATCGTCGGTCACCTGGGTGCTGAACAACCACGACACGATCCGGCACACCAGCCGCTACGGCACGCCGTTCCCCGGCTACGGGCCCGACGGCGAACCCGTCCGCAAGCACGGCGGCGACTGGCTGATGGCCGGCGGTGACCCCGTGCTGCTGGACGCGGCGCGCGGCTCGCGACGGGCGCGCGCGGCCACCATGCTGCTGCTCGCGCTGCCCGGCTCGGCCTACCTGTACCAGGGCGAGGAGCTCGGCCTGCACGAGGTTGCCGAGCTGCCGGACGCCGTCCGGCAGGACCCGTCCTTCTTGCGCAACCGCGCCGTCGAGGTCGGACGCGACGGCTGCCGCGTGCCGCTGCCGTGGACCCGCACCGGGCCGTCGTTCGGGTTCGGCGCCGGCGGTGCGCACCTGCCACAGCCGCTCTGGTTCGGGCACTACGCGGTCGAGGCGCAGCAGGACGACCCGTCGTCCACACTGGCCCTGTACCGCCGCGCACTGAGCCTGCGGCGCACGCTGCAGGGTGCCGAGTCGCTGCAGTGGCTGCCCACCGGCCGCGACGACGTGCTCAGCTTCAGCCGCCCGGGCGGGTGGCGGGTGGTGAGCAACTTCGGTGCGCGGCCGTGCCCGCTGCCCGACGGCGAGGTGCTGCTCACCTCCAACCCCCTGAGCGACCATCTGCCGGGGGAAACGACCGTGTGGCTGAGGCAGTAGCCGAATCCGTTCCCGACAGTCGCAGCGCACTGCGGTCGTGGCTGCGGTACTACTCGCTCGAGCCGGCTTCCGGCAGGGTGCGGCCGTTCTCGTCGGGCGCCAGGGTGCGGCCGGTCTGGTCGGGCGGCAGGGTGCGGCTGGTCGGACGGTCCGTCGCCCGCTCGGGGCGAAAGTCCTCGTTGCGATGAAAGCCGGCGTCGCGCAGGTCCGCGGCGAGTTCGTCCACGACCAGGTCTTCCGGCTCCCACTCACCGGAGCGGTACGCGACCCGTCCGATCAGATGACCGGCGACCGGCGCGGTCAGAATCTGCAGCAGCATCACCACTGCCAGCAGCATCCACATCTTGGGGTCGGGAATCGAGAAGCCCACCCCCAGCAGGGCGCACATCAGGCCGAACACCTGCGGCTTGGTCGCCGAGTGCATGCGGGCCAGAATGTCGGGAAAGCGCACCAGGCCGAGCGCCCCACCGAAGCAGAAGAAGCCCCCAGCGGCAAGCAGAAATGCGCCGATCAGTGCCATCACCTCGTGGAGGTTCATAGCTCATCCTCCTGCTTCTCGCGGCGGTAACGCTGCCGATCCGGCGCCCCGGGCGCCAGCATGCGGGCCACGCTGACGCCGCCGGTGAAGGCCACCATCGACAGCACCAGCAGAATCGGCATGGCGCTGGTGTAGCCGCTGATCACCATGGTCAGGCAGATGCTGATCAGCACGATCGACAACAGCACGTCGGCGCTGACGATGCGATCGAGCGTTGAGGGACCTTTCGTGAGCCGCCACAGGGTCAGCGCGGCGGCCCCGGTCACCAGTGCCATTGCCAGCCAGATCAGGGCCTGGGTGAGCAGGGCGATCATGGCCGCTCCTCCTGCCGTCGAATGGCGGCGATCTCGGACGTGCCGGCCATGGCCTCCAGCACGCGGCGCTCCACGTCGAGCGCCGCCGCGCGGGCCTCTTCGACCCCCTGGTCGCCGACCACGTCGACCAGGTGCAGGTACAGCACCCGGTTGGACCGCCGGGCGTCGATCACGATCGAGCCGGGCACGATC
>DAOSUG010000211.1:0-4741 GCA_035378545.1 Micropruina sp.
CGGCATGCTCGCGCAGCAGGCCGTGCCGAAGCAGCACGGCCAGCACCGACTCGGGTGTTTCGGTGGATCCGGCCAGCTGGTCGGGGTCGGCGGCGAGCAGCGCGCCGATGAACGACACGTCGTCGCCGGCCGACACCAGCGGCAGCGTCACCGGATGGTCGGACGGCTCGTGCAACGTCAGCGCGCCCGGCAGCAGCCCGAGCCCGGCGGCCCGGGCCAGCGGCAGTGACCGGTCGCGGGCGGCGGTCCAGAACCCGCCGTCGGTGAGGTCACGGAACAGGAAGCGCTGCAGGTTGTCGGCGAACCGGGCACCCATGCTGCGCCGCAGCCGCAGGTCGTCCGAGCGTGCCTCGAGCCGCAGCACGTCGACGAAGTCGGACGCCACGTCGCTGCGACCGATCCGCGGGGCCAGGTCGACGGCCGGACGCCATGCGCCGTCCCGCAGCCCGCCCAGCACCCGGGCCAGCCGGGTGGTGCGGTCGTCGCCGGCGAAGCGGCCGAGCGAGGTGACCGGCAGCAGGCCGTAGGGCTGCCGGCCCACCCGCAGCGTCGGCAGTGGACCCTCGGGCCGCACGAACAGCCCGGCGAACTCGCGGCCCCAGTCGTTGGTCGCCGCGTCGACGCCGACGAACTGGGTGAGCCAATAGCCCCAGGTGGCCGGCCACAGCGCCCGGGCCATCGCCCGGGTGAGCAGCGCGCCGGTGTCGCCGGCGCCCGGCAGGCTGCCGAACAGTTCCGGGTCGGCGAGGCCGAGGGCCTGCGCGGCCGCCAGACCGGCCGAATCGGGCGGTGGGGCGGCGGCCGACGGCGACCAAGCCCCGGCGGCGGTGCTCGACCAGCCGGAACCCGCCGCCTCGGAGTTGTTCGTCGGGGTGTCCGGCGGCAGGAAACCCAGCCCGGACGAGTACCGCTGCGCGCTCAGCAGCGCCCCGAGCCGGTCGGCGCCGGCCGCGCCGTCCTGGCGGCCGACGCCGGTGGCCAGCAGCAGGTCGACCGGCGTGGTCACCGGCAGCCGGACGGCCATGCCGATCTCTTCGGCGGCGGCGAAGTCGACCAGCCAGTTCATGCCCTGGTCGAACGCGGCCACCTGGTGATCGTCGGCGTCGCCGACCAGGGGTGCGGCCAGGTCGGGGCCGACCGCGGGATCGGCGGCGATCGGCGCTCCGGTGGCCACCGCCAGCACCTGCCCGCCGGCGTAGGCGGTCACCGTCCAGCGGTCCGGCAGCAACCGGGCGACGGGGGTGCGGCGGTCGTCCGAGACCTCGAGCGTGGGGAAGGCCGGCGCGGGTCGCGGGGCCACGTCGTCGCCGACCTCGGTGCCCGGTCGCTCACCGGGATTGCTCGGACGGGTGGCCCGCACCACCCAGCCGGCCCGGCCGGCGCCGTACCGGTCGGCGAGCATCTTCCAGGCCCGTTGCTGCCTGGCCACGTTGTCGCCGGTGCGCCACTGGGTGCGCCAGAAGTCCTGCCCGGCCTGCTGCTCGGCCGCCGACAGCCGCGGATCGTGCGCGTCGACGTGCACCTGGTCGGGGTAGATGCGCACCAGCAGCTCGCCGCCCGCATAGCGGGTCTCCAGCCGCACCGGCAGCAGTGCCAGCGGGTGGTTCGAGGGGGCCAGTTCGCCGGCCAGTCGCGGATCGGCCAGTAGGGCGCCCGCGGTCAGCGGGGCGAGGTTCAGCGCAGCGGTCATGATTGCGGCTCCCGCATCAGCACCGTGATCGGAATGGTGATCCGGGCCGGCAACTGACGCAGCCGGCCGGCCAGTTGGGCGGCGGACGCGTCCGGGGCCGGGGCGTGGCTGACCCCGTCCGGCGCCTCGCCCACCTCGAAGCCGAACCGTGGCGCGCCGGGCTGCTCGGCGATGCTGATCGTGTACTCGTCCGCGTCGGCCAGGGCAATGGTGAAGCCGAAGAACGTCACGTCGGGGTCGAGCGACCCGCGGAACACCGGCAGCAGGGTCTCCGGCGGGTTCGCGCCCGGCCTGGTGGCGCTCACCACGGCGTCCGGGAAGCGCCGCATCAGTTCGCTGCGCAGCAGCAGCACGAACCGCTCCGGACGCACCGTCGGCGCACCCAGTGCGCGCTCGCCCCACCCGTCCAGTTGCGGAATGTCCGGCGGTTCGGACGGCGCCACCGCGGCGTCCCAGAACCGGTCGAAGAAGGTGGCGGTCAGCCGGGTGGGGAACTCGCGCCACAGCAGTTCGCGGCCGAGCTCGTGGTTGAGCCCCACCATGAAGGCCTCGACGAAGGCTCCGTTGGTGCGCAGCGCCAGCGCAGTGTCGGCCGGTACGCCGGCCAGTCCGGGCAGCAGCCAGTGCTGGCCGAGATCGGCCAGCGAGTGGGCCATCGGGGTGTCGAAGTAGGGCGTGAAGCGCAGGTCGGGCAGCGGAGACTCGGACGTGGCCGGGGCCGGCGGCGCGCTGAACAGGGTGCCGATGGCGGCCGCGAAGGTGCGGGTCGGTGCGGTCAGCGCCACCGCTTCGGTCATCAACGATTCCAGCGCGACGCTGCCGAGCAGCAGCCCGGGGTCGGGCCGGGCCGGCGCGAACCCGGCCAGCTGCTTGGCGGCCACCGCGCGGAACAGCGCAGCCGCGGCCGAGTCGCGGCGCGGCGGATGGTGCGGCGGGTCGACCGGCGTCGGCGGGGTGGGCGGGGTGAGCGGGGTGTTGCCGTCGCCGGGCCGGCGGCGAATCGGCACCGGCCCGCCGCCGTCGTCGGGGCGGCGCAACGCCCGTCCGGACCCGCCCGCCGGATCGTCGGCAGTGCGCAAGGTCCGGCCCAGCACTCGGCCGTCGAGGCCGCCGGTGGCCACCTCTCCCGGCAGCGGGAAGGGCCGCGGACCGGTGGGTGCCGGGGTGGCCGCGATGGTGAAACCGGGGTGCTGGGCCGCCCCGGTGACCGCAGCGGCGGTGAGGCCCGCCCACGACACCGGACCCGGCGCGGGCAGCGTCGGCCCGACCGCGTCGAAGGTGAGCGGACCGCTGGGCGCCTCGAACCCGCGGGCCAGCACGGCACCGGGCACCATGCTGCCGATCCAGTCCAGCAGCGGGGGCATGGTGCCGTCGCGCTCGGCGGTGCGGATCGCGGGGCCGCGCACCCGGGTCGCCCGCCGGACGGCCGAACCGAGCGTCGATCCGGGCAGCTGCGCCTTCGCCCACTGGGCGCCGAAGCTCTGCCCGGCGGTGGTCGCCGGCGCCGACATCAGGGCCGCTCGCAGCGGGGCCAGCACGAACAGTCCGGTCTGCGGCGACAGCGGCGCGATGTGGCGGCGGTGCAGGCTCTTGGCCATCGCGAACCCCAGTCCGGCCAGGCCGACCAGCCGGGTGCCGGCGCTCAGGTCGACCGACTGGTCCCACGCGGCGCCGACCAGGGTCTCCTGCTGGCGCTGCACGACCAGCGTGCCCAGCGCGGCAGCGACCCGGGCCGCCGGATCGAGGTTGAGCTGCTCGTACCACGCCCCCGGCCCGGAACTCAGCGCGGCGGGTGAGCGGTACGCCGAGCCGTACCGGGGCGGGGCCAGCAGCGGTTCGGCGACCGAAGCGGCGTCCGCCGCGTTCAGCACCGCCCGCAGTGCGGTGGCGAACCGGGCCGGCAGGGCCTCGTCCGACCAGCGCTTCGTCGGGGCGTCCAGGGCGAGCAGGGCGCCGCCGAGCAGCTCCTGGGCGTCGTCGGTGCCGCCCAGCCCGAGCCCCGCGGTGGACAAGTCGACCGGACGCAGCCCGAACCCGTCCTCGACCGGACGTCCGCGGATCGCCATCGCCAGCGACTGGAAGTCGCCGGTCGGCCCGGTGGCGAAGCGCCAGTGGTGGTAGACCGGTAACTCGACCGTGCCCATGCCCTCGGCCGGCGTCCAGGCCGGGCCCTGCGCGTCGCCGGGGTCATCGCCCAGGCCGGCGCGCCGGCCGGCCTCGAAGGTCGGCACCACGCACGCCAGGTAGGTGGTCTGCTCGGCGAGCAGCCGGCCGCACACCAGCCGGGACAGGTTGCGGGCCGGGTCGCCGGGCAGCGCTGCGGTGACGGCGGCCACCCCGGCGGCGCCGTCCAGGGCGACCTGGGCGTGCGCCCAGGCCCACGAGTCGGCCAGGTCGGGCAACTCCACGTCCGGACGGGCCGGCGCACCGATCTGCAGCACCGGCAGCGCGCCCCGGCCGGCCGGCAGCAGCTGGACGCCCGGCTGCTGCCGCACCACCACCAGGCACAGCCAGGGCCGCAGCGTGCCGCCGGCGGCCGAGGCGGGGGTGAACAGCCACGGCAGGCCCGGGTCGTCGAACTCGACCAGGGCCAGGTAGTTCGACTCGAAGTTCTGCGCGTTGGGCGCGGGGTCGGAGCGGATCACCTGCTGCGGCGCCACCCCGGTGACGTCGCCGGGGCCGAGCAGCTGCACCGGCACCGACGCGCCCGGACCGTCGTTGACGCTCACCCCGACGGTGGTGGCCACGTGGCTGGGCGGGTGCGTGGCCCGGTCGTCCGGCGGCAGCGCGAGCGAACCACCCTGGCGCACCCAGGGCAGGAACAGCAGGCTGGGTTCGGTCATGACACCCCCGCCGTCCGGGCCAGCCCGAGGGTGGCCAGCCGGGGAGCGTCGGCGCGAGCCACGCCGCTGAACCGTTCGGCCGCGGACGTGCGGGTCAGCGCCCGGGCGGACGCGCTGATCCGCAGCCCGGCCAGCACCTGGTCGCGCGGTGCCGGCTGGGTCTGCTGTTGCACCACCGGCACGCCGTCGTCGCCGACCACGATCTCGG
>DAOSUG010000212.1:0-4736 GCA_035378545.1 Micropruina sp.
GAGCACGGCATCGACCTGCTCGCCGGTCAGCCCCGAGGCGGCAAGGAGGGTGGCCCAGCGGTCGTGTTGGGCGGCTTGCGCGATCGTCTCGTACTCGGCCGCGAGCTGCGTGATCCCACCCCGGTGCTCCTGCTCAGCGACGATGGTCTCGTGCGCTGACAGCTCGGCGCCAACGTGTTGGATCACGCCGTAGAGCACTGACCGGGCGGTGGCGTCCGGGTCGTCGGAGGGGTGTGGTACGTCGTGGGCGTCGTCGGGCCGGTCAATGGCGACGTAGGCGTAGTTCCCCTCCCGGCCCCGCGTCATCGCGACGTAGAAGTTCTCCCTGGTCGTGGTCGCCGTCGCAACAACATGGGCGGTATCGGTGGTGACGCCCTGAGCCCTATGCGCCGTGATCGCGTATCCCAAGTCCAAATGCTCGGCTACATACACCGCCGGGAGCACGATGGCGCCGCCGAATCGTCGCCCGGTCGGGCGCACGGTGATCGACCCGTCGGAGCGGACGCGGGCGACGGTCCAGCGGTTGCCGTTGCGGACCCATGAACTGCCGTTGCGGAGCCTGCGGTCGTTGTGGCGGGTGATGACCAGATCACCTTCGGAGACGGCGGTGTCGTCATGCAGCGGAATTTCGCGATCTGGTCGAACGGTGCCGTCGATGATCCGATCCGCCCGCGCCCGCACGTTGAGGGTGGTCACGGTCTCGTGGGTTTCGGCCACCAGGATCGACGCCAACCCAGAAGCGAGGTCGCGCTGCCAGGCGGTGTAGGCGGCATCGATCATCGCCTCCGTCTCGCCCCCGGTGATCCGGCCGTGGTCGATAAGGTGTCGATGGCCCGGGAGCGGCCGTGGCGCAGCTGCAACGAGGTGGTCTTCTCCCAGGCGTGGGTGAAGCGGTGAATATCGAGCAGCTCCGGGGCGTCATCCCAGGCACCGACGAGCGTTGAGAACGCACCCCCGGCGTCAACGGACTGGAGTTGCCCCCAGTCGCCGACCAGCAGCACCTTCGCACCGGCCCGCTCAGCCAGATCGGTGATCCGGTCCAGGGACGCAGTGCCCGAGCCCGCCAACCCTCATCGGCGCCCTTCTGGGAATCGCTGTTGCGAGGATTCGGCGCATGAACTTGAGGACGCGGAGTTGCCGCCCGGACGTCCGAGCTCAGGAGCCTTGCACCGGCAACGGGGGGCCGGCCCTAGCTGCCCTAGCTGGGGTGAGGACTTCGCTTTCCGTCGGTCACTTGTCACCCCGGGTTTGCCTCGGCATCTGGGCGCGCGCAGGGATCCCGGCGTGCGCCGGGATGACGGGGGTTGGGACGCTCTAGCTGATGCCTATGGCGAGCAGGATCAGCAGCACGATGAAGGCGACGCCCAGCAGCGCGAACACGGTACCGATGACGCCGAGGGTGACACCTGCGGTCAGCTTGCCGCTGTCGCTGTACACGCCCGGGTGCCTCGCCATTTCTCGGCGGGCCTTGGCGCCGAGGTACCAGGCGATCGGGCTGACGAACGGCAGCAGCATGAAGTTGGTGAACAAGCCGACGATGCCGAGAACCAGCACCAGCGTCGCGTTGGGGTGCTCAGGCTGCGGCGCTGCTGCGTAGCCGTAGGGCAGCCGTTGGCCGAACTGAACCGGTGCCGATCGCTCGTCCGCGGGCTGTAGCGCCTGGAAGGTCTGCGGCTCGGACCAGCCACCCGGCTCGGACCAGCCGCCGGCCACGGACCCGTCGGAGTCCGGCCGGCCGACCTGCTGGACGGGGCCAGGCCGGTCGAGCACCGGGTTGCTGTAGTTGCTGGACGGGTGGTCGTCGGGCGGCAGTTCCAGGCCCGACGTGGGCTGCGGGCGCGGCTGGTCGGCCTGGTCACCCTGTGCCCACGGCGAGTTGTGCGGATTGCTCACGACGTCCCCCTTCTGACCATCCCAGAATAGGTGGCCGGTGGCTCGCACCCCGGCCGGGTCAGAGTCGGTACCCGTCGTCGCCGTCCCTGCGCACCAGCCCGTCGTCCACCAGGGACTGCAACGCGCGGACGGCCTGCGCACGGTCGGGCCAGCCCTCGAGCAGCCGGGGTTCGGTTGCTGCCGCGTCCGTGGGAAGGGCGCGCAGGTGCGCCAGCAGATGCCCGCGGGCGGCCCGATCGGTGCCCTCGTACAACTGCCGACGCCTGGGCGGGCCGGGCGGGCGTCCGGCGGCGAGCCAGCGGCAGTCGTTCTGCACGGGGCAGGCGGAGCACAGCGGGTCACCGGCCCGGCACACCTGAGCCCCGAGTTCCATCGCGGCCACCGACCAGCGGGCGGCACCGGCATCCGGCAGCCACGCCTCCGCCCGGCGTCGTTCGGCCTGGGTGGGTGCGGCAGCGGGAGCCTCTGTGCCGCCTTCCAGCCGGGCCAGGACGCGGCGCACATTGACGTCGAGCACCACCTGACGTGCGCCGAAGGCGAAACTGGCCACGGCAGCGGCGGTGTAGTCACCGACGCCGGGCAGAGTGCGCAACACCGCAGGGTCGGACGGCACCCTGCCCTCGTGTTCGGACGTGATCGCGGTGGCCGCGGCATGCAGGCGCTGAGCCCGGCGCGGGTAGCCCAGCCGTCCCCACGCCCGGAGGGCCTCGCCGACCGGTTCCGCGGCCAGTGCGGCCGGTGTCGGCCACCGGCTCACCCACTGCTGCCAGGGCTGCAGGACGCGCCGGACCGGTGTCTGCTGCAGCATGAACTCGCTGACCAGCACCGCCCACGGCGAGGTGTCCGGACGCCGCCACGGCAGGTCACGCGCGTGCTCGCCGTACCAGGCGACGATGCTTGCCACCAGCCGGCTGCGCTCCACCGCACCACTGTAGAACGTGCCGCTCAGCAGGCCCGGTGTGGGTTGCGTCAAGCCGCTCGGGGGCCTTGCGGCGTGGTGTAACGCGCGCGGGCGCTGCACTGCCTACCCTTGCGGCATGAGCGAAGTGCTGACAGGCAAGGGTCCGCAACCGCCTTCGGTTTACTGGATTCGCCGCGGCCTGGTCGCCCTGGCCGCCGTGATCATCATCGGCCTGCTGGTGTGGGCCATCGTGCCGAAGAACGCACCGTCCACGGCCACCCCGGCGGCGAACAGCCCCACCCCGGCACCCAGCGCACTCGACACCACGACGTCAGCCGGGGCGTCGCCGACCGCCTCGCCGAGCGATGGCACCACGAGCCCCAGCCCCACCACCTCGGCCGCGGCGGCCGCTGCCTGCGACCCGATCGGGGTGCAACTGAGCGTCGAGGGCTTCAAGAGCGTCAAGGCCGACGCCAAGCAGGTCTTCAGCGTGACTGTCGAGAACAACACCGCACTGCCGTGCCTGATGCAGATCACCAAGGACACCTTCCGGTTGCGGGTCGCTTCCGGCAAAGACATGATCTGGAGCACCGCGCACTGCGACACGTGGCTGCCCGAGGTCAAGCAGCAAACACTCAAGGCCGGCGCAGCGGTCGAGTTCAAGATCAACTGGTCACTGCACCGCTCGGCGGAGGGATGCAAGCAGACCAAGGACGTGCTGGGCGCCGGCACCTACGTCGCCACCGCCATGTACCGCGACACCGCCACCGGCAAGTTTCCTTTCACGATCACCAAGTAGGCGCAGTATCGCGGGTGGAGCTTGTCGAGATTCTCGTGAGGGGCGCCGTATCGCTGGTCGCGTTTGCTGAGACCTCGTGATCAGGGATATCAACAGGGTCGACCAACGGATCGCTGCGTGAGTACTCGCTCAGCGCTGGTCGAGCAGGCGGGATCCTCGTGGCTCGCGCAGTATCGCTGGTCTGTCGAGACCTCGTGAGCCCCCGGGCAAGCTCGACCAGCCACCCGTGTCGGAATGCACCCTGCGCTCAGTCCAGCCGCTCCGTGTATGCGGACTCGGCCAGCCGGATCAGTCCCTCGCGCACGGTGCGGGCGATCGAGTAGTCCACGCCGTCCACGCCCAACAGGTCGGCCGTGGTGGCGCCGAACAGCCCCTGCAGCGTGCCGAAGTGGGCCACCAGCGAGTCGGCGACCGGTGGCGCGAGCCGTCCGATCTGCGCCAGCTGCCGGTGCCCCTGGGGCTGCATACGTCGGGACAGGTCATCGCCCAGGCCGCAGGCCTGGGCGATCAGGCCGGGCGAGGCAAGATCGTCGGCCTCAAGACCGGCCAGCCTGGCGAGTTGGGGTGTGGTGGTGTCGTCGGTGTAGTCGCGCTGCAGGTGAGTGGACAGCTCGTCCAGGCCCGAGACGAGCTCTTGCAACTGCAACCGCACCAGGCGGCCGTCGGTGCCCAGTTCGACGGCGTAGCCGGTGACCTCGAGCCGAAGCCGGCGCACCATTTCGAGCCGCTGCGCGACCAGGGCGATGTCGCGCACCGTTGCGGCGTCCTGCACCTCGGCTGCCGACAGCCGCGCGGTGGCCTCACCCAGCCGGTCGGAGAAGCGCACCAGGGTGGCGAGCGCCTGGTTGGCCCGGGCCAGCAGCTGCTCAGGCCTCTGCACCACCCAGCGACGTTCGTCGACGAACAGCGAGATGGTCGACATGGACGCCGACACGGTGACCGTCGGTACGCCCGTCTGACGGGCCACCCGGTCGGCGGTGCGGTGCCGGGTGCCGGTCTCGGAGGTGGCGACGGCGGCGTCGGGCATCAGGTGCACGCCCGCGAACAGGATGCGATCGAGGGCGTCGTCGAGAATGATCGCGCCGTCCATCTTGGCGAGTTCGCGCAGGGCGGTGCCGGTGAAGGTCACGTCGATGGCGAAGC
>DAOSUG010000213.1:0-4727 GCA_035378545.1 Micropruina sp.
GTTGTTGCACCGTCCGAGACGGGCGACGATGACGACCTCACCGACGACATCCCCGCGGTCCGGGCGAGCGGGTCGCAACGGCCCGGCTGGTTGCCGACGATGGGCCCCGCGGTGCGTCAGTTCGTGCGTGAGCACCTGGTGGTGATCGGCATCATCGTGCTGAGCGGCTGTCTGTGGGGCGGGTACTCATTGTTCCAGGCACGCACCACGGCGGTGGCCGCTCCCACCACCCCCCCGAGCGTGCAGGTTAGCGTGGCCACCCCCAGCGCCTCCGCGACGCCGGTGCTGCTGGTCCATGTTCTGGGCGAGGTGAGGCGTCCGGGTGTGGTCACCCTTCCCGGCGGTTCACGGGTGCAAGACGCGTTGAAGGCCGCCGGCGGCCTCACCGACAAGGCCGTGCCGGGTGATCTCAACCTCGCCGCCCCGGTCAGTGACGGCACCCAACTGGTGATCGGACGCAAGGGCAGCCAGGTGCGTGCCTCCACGGCGGCCTCCGGTACCTCCACCGCAGCCGCTGATCCGACTCTCGACCTGAACACCGCCACACTCGAGCAACTCGACACGCTGCCCGGAGTCGGGCCCGTCACAGCGGCCAAGATCCTGGCCTGGCGCGAGGCGCATCAACGATTCCGCAGCGTCGCCGAACTGCAAGAGGTCGACGGCATCGGGCCCAAGAGCTACGCCCAGATCGCCCCACGTGTCCGGGTCTGAGCAGGCGCGCAGCGACCGGATCACAGCCGGGCGCGCAGACGGCTCGAGCGCACCCGACCTGCGTCTGGTCCCGGCCGCGCTGGCGGCCTGGGCCGGTATGTGGGTGGCCACCGCTGCTCAGCCCGCATGGTTGACGCTGGGCACACTGCTCGGCTGTGCCACGGGGCTCCTGGGTCGTCGGCGCCGCTCATGGCGACTTGCGGCGGTCGCCCTGGTGCTGGTGGGCTGCATGGCGACCGGGTGGGCCCGATGGTGGTGGCAACAGCACGATCCGCTGGTCGCCCTCGCTGCACAGCAGGCGGTGGCCACCGCAGACCTGGTCGTCGTAGGCACGCCGCGAATGGGCCAACGCGAGGGCGTCCGTCCGCCGTGGTGGCTGAGCGCGGCCAGGGTGGTGTCGCTCGACTCGCGCGGTGAACGAATGGCCGGCGGTGCGGTGGTGCAGCTGAGCGCGAGCGGCGAACAGGTGGCGGCCTGGGCCGCGGTGGTGCCTGGCACCACGGTGCGGGCCGTGGTGCGGTTGGGTATGGCGGGGCCTGGCGAACAGCCCGAGGTGCAGGTACGCGCCAGAGAACCGCCGGTGGTGGTTGCTGCGCCCGGCCCGCTCGACGCAGCAGTGGAGCAGGTGCGAGCCGGGCTGCGGGCAAGCGTCGCGCACGTGTCGCACGAGCCGCGCGCCTTGGTGCCCGCGCTGGTCGTTGGTGACACCTCCGCCATGCCCGAGGGGTTGGTTGAGAGGTTCCGGGTCACGGGATTGACCCACCTGACGGCAGTGTCGGGCGCAAACCTGACGCTGTTGTTGGCCTTCCTGGGCACGCTGGCCCGGGCGTGTGGTGTGTTGGGTTGGTGGCTGCGTGGGTTGTTGACGCTTGGGGTGGTGGGCTTCGTGGTGTTGTGCCATGCCGAGCCGAGCGTGGTGCGGGCCGCGGCCATGGGCGTGGTGGGTCTGGTTGCGCTGGGTGCTGGTGGGCGTGGTGGCCAGGCGGTGCGGGCGTTGTGTGTGGCGGTGATGGTGATCGTGTTCGTCGAGCCGACGATGGCTCGCTCGGCAGGTTTCGCGCTGTCCGTTCTGGCCAGTGGCGGCATCGTTGCGTGGTCTCGTCCATGGACGGATCTGTTGGCCATGCGCATGCCACGACTGCTGGCGGAGGGCCTGGCGACACCGTTGGCCGCGCAGCTGGCCACGCAGCCGCTGGTGACGGCCATCTCGGGGCAGGTCAGCATCGTCGGCTTGGTCGCGAATCTTGCCGCCGGCCCGTTGGTGGGTCCGGCCACGGTGTTGGGCTTTCTGGCGGCCGCCTCGGCACTGCCCCTGCTGCCGCTTGCCATGGTGTTCGGCACGTTGGCGGGTTGGTGTGCGCAGGGGTTGTGTTGGATCGCCGGGCTGGGCGGACTGTTTCCGGGTGCGGCGGTCAGCTGGCCGGCCGGGCCGATTGCGCTGCTGTTGGTCCTGGCGGCCTGTGTCGGCCTGGTCCTGGTGATGCCGAGGCTGCTGCGCAACCCGTGGCTGGCGAGCGGCTGTGCGTTGCTGCTGGTGGCGGCCATGCTTCGTCCGCCGGCACCGCCCGGCTGGCCGCCCCACGATTGGGCCGTGGTGTTCTGCGATGTCGGGCAGGGCGATGCGACGTTGATCCGGTCGGCTCCTGCTGAGGTGGTGATCGTGGATGCAGGCCCCGATCCGGCCAAGTTGGCCACCTGCCTGCGCGACCTGGGCGTCGCGCGCGTGCCGTTGGCGGTGCTGACGCACTTTCATGCCGACCACGTCACCGGCATTGAGGTCGCCTTGCAGAACCACCACACCGACCGGGTGCTCGTCTCGGCCGCGAACAGCCCTTGGTCGGGGCGGCAGCTGGTCGAACGGGCAGCGTCCGGGGTGGGGCTGACGCAGGTGACGCCGGGCAGTGTGGTGCAGGCCGGTGCGGTGCGACTGGAGGTACTCGCCGTCCGCACCGCCGTCGACGTCACGTCCTCCGAAGAAGGCGAATCCGCGGGCGAGAACGACGGGTCGTTGGTGATGCGGTTCACCGTGCCGGGTCTGCGTCTGCTGTTGGCCGGTGACGTGCAGGAGGATGGCCAGCGCAACGCCGTCAGCTCGGGCGCAGACCTCAGCGCTGACGTGCTGCTGGTGCCGCACCATGGCTCGGGGCATCAGTTGCCCGAGTTCCTGGCGTCCACCAGGGCCACGATCGCGGTGTTCAGTGTGGGACTCGACAACGACTACGGTCACCCCGCGGTGCGCACGCAGCGGGCGGTCGAGCAACTCGGCATGCGGGTACTGCGTACCGATCAGCAGGGTTCGATCGCACTGGCCGTCACCGAGTCAGGCCTCGTTGTCACCACCCAGCGGTGAGCGAACGACAAGGTGTCGAAATGGGGCTCCGGCCCGGGTGTGGTACTGCGACTGGTGTGGCCGGAGGGGGGAGCGCGACTCTCCATGGTGCTGGCCCGGGCGATGCCGGCGATGCGCGTCGCGCGGCGAACTGGTCAGCAATCAACGCAAAGGGCAGTGGTGAGAACCCCCCACGATGCATCGGACGGTTGTGCATGACTCGGCACATGATGAGCCGCGGACAAGCGGTCTGTGGCCCGCGCCGGTGCGAGTGGCCTACTGGCTTGCCCGGCCCCGCGCGGACGTGCGTGCGACTGGGTGGGCATCGTGGGGTTTCGCGGGATCACCCGGTGATTTGCGTCAGTGCATCGGCAAGCCGGTGCACTCCGGTGATGATGTGTTCGTCACTGGCGGCGCAAGACAGGCGCAGGTGGTGTTCACCATGTTTTCCGAACTCTGCTCCTGGCCGAACGGCAACGCCATGGCTGCGCAGATAGCCGACCAGTTCGATCGAGCCGATCGGGGCGTCGTAGCGAGGAAAGAGATAGAAGGCGCCTTCGGGCGGTTGCACCTGCAGGCCGGTGACCACGCGCAGTTCGTCGTACATCAATCGCTGCCGACGCCGGTACGCCTCGCGCATACCGGCCACCTCGTCCGCGCAGTCGCTGAGGGCGACCAGGCCTGCCCGCTGTACGAAGGTGTTGGGCGAGCCCATGAAGCTGGCGTGGACGCGTCCGGCTGCTTCGATCACCGCCGGCGGACCCCACAGGTAGCCGATGCGCCAGCCGGTCATCGCGTAGCTCTTGGAGAAAGTCTGGCAGTAGATGGTGCGCTCAGCCAGGCTGGGCACCTCGAGCGCTGACACGAATGGTGCGCTGGTGAAGACCAGGTCGGCGTAGGCCTCGTCGGTGAGTACCAGGGTGTCGGTGCCGTCCAGAGCGTCGCCGAGGGCTTCGAGTTCGGCGCGGGTGTGCACGATGCCGGTGGGGTTGGACGGGTTGCAGAACACGAACATGCGTGCCCCGGTCAGCGCCGAAGTGAGTGCATCGAGGTCCCAGTGCAGATCGTCGGCGAGTGGCACGTGCACGGCGCGTCCGCCGGCCATGGCGATCAGGTCGGCGTACAGCGAGTAGGTGGGGTCGGGTAAAACGACGACGTCGCCGGGATCGATCAGGCCGAGGATCGCTGAGGCGAGACCTGCGGAGCCGCCGTGGGTGACCTGGATGTGGTCGGGGTTGGCGGGCCGTCCGAGCAGGGTGCCGACCTGGTCGGCGAGTGCAAACCGTAGCTGCGGGTCGCCCTTGAGTGGCGCGTAGTGGGTCCAGCCGTCGCGGAGCGCGGCGGCTGCTGCCTCGACGATGGGTGCGGGGGTGGTGAAGTCGGGTTCGCCGACCGCGAGCGAGACGAGGTCGCCGGAGGAGGCGGGCTGCTGCACGCGGCGCGAAACCGCTTCGATGCGCCGTACAGCCTCGGCGGCGGTGATAGCGGGCGCGGTCAGGATGCTCATGGTGGTGCCTTTCGGGCTGGGTTGGCCGGGTGGATCGTTGGAGTGTGGTCAGTTGTCTGCGAGGGGGGCGCCGATGCTGCGGCTGAGGGCGACGTCAGAGCTGGTGTCCCGCTGCCGGGTGGGTGCGACGACGATCTCCTGGGCGCAGGCTCGCGGCGGCAGGCAGAGGGCCATCAGGAT
>DAOSUG010000214.1:0-4709 GCA_035378545.1 Micropruina sp.
CCCTCGGCCACTCGGATCGGGTCGACGTCACCGATCAGGTCGGCCACGGACGTGTCGGGCGTCGCCAGTTTTTCGGCGTACCGCTCGGAGCGGTGCCGCCAGGCCACGGGAAGCTCGTCGCCCAGCTCGGCGGCCCGGCGTTTGCTCTCGGCGGTGATCGGGCCATAGGGGTGCTCGCCGAGCTCGGAGCCGGCGATCACCGGCGTCCACTCGTCCAGCAGGCCCTCCAGCGTGCGCAGCAGCCGGGTCTTGCCCTGGCCGCGCTCACCCAGCAGCACCACGTCGTGGCCGGCGATCAGGGCACGTTCGAGTTGCGGCAGCACCGTCCGCTCGAAGCCGTGCAGGCCGGGCCAGGGGGTGTAGCCCTCGGCCAGGGCGGCCAGCAGGTTGTCGCGGATCTCGTCGCGCAGGTGCTTCTGCTCGTGCCCGCTGGCACGCAGTTCGCGCAGGGTGCTGATGGTGGGGCGGTCGGTCACGACCTCACGCTAACCCGGTAGGCAAGCATTGCCCTTCATCTCATCGGGCGTAGCGCCACGGGTCGCACATGGGTGGAACGCATGGGTGGAGCGCATGGGTGGAGCGCATGGGTGGAGCGCTGGGCCGGCACAGGTCGCCATCCGAGTCGGGATGGAACTGGACGGCGCCGATCATGGGTTCCCCGGAATCTGCCGCCCTCGTCGCGTCGAGGACGATCACCACGTGGACGTCGCGCCACGGTCCGTCCGGCTGCCCCATGAGCGCGGCCCGGATTGCACCCCGTCCGGTGAACGTGGCCTTGGCGACGCCGGGGTACGCTCGACCCGTGCCGTCCCCCAAGACGCTGCGGGTGCTGCTGATTCGCCACGGGCAGACCCCCACCACCGGCCAGATCCTGCCCGGCCGCGCGCCCGGACTGCACCTCTCCGAGCACGGACGCACCCAGGCCGAGGCGGTCGCGCAGCGATTGACCGGGGTGAACCTGGCGGCCCTCTACACCTCGCCGCTCGAGCGGGCCCGTGAGACCGCCGCGCCGACGGAGGCGGCGACCGGAAAGACCGCAACAGTGGAGCCGGCGCTGCTGGAGTGCGACTTCGGTGACTGGACGGGCGAACAACTCAGTTCGCTCGCCAAGCTGAAGCAATGGCGCCTCGTGCAGACGGCGCCGTCCACGTTCCGGTTTCCCGGCGGCGAGAGCTTCGTCGAACTGCAGACCCGCATGATCGCCCTGCTGGAACGACTGCGGATCGCCCATCCCGGCGGCATCGTGGCCTGTTTTTCGCACGCCGACCCGATCAAAGCGCTGCTCACGCACGCGATGGGCACGCACCTCGATCATTTCCAGCGGGTCGATGTGGGCACGGGATCCATCTCGGTGATCGACTGGCCTGGCGACGGGGCGCCGATCGTCCGCACGGTGAACTCGACCCACGGACCCCTGCCGTGAGCGTGCCGGACGACGTGCCCCGCAGCCCGGAGGGTCCGACCGAACCGGCCGTGCGCGAGGTCATGCTCGAGAGCGGTGAGCTTGCCATGGTCGGACGGGTCGTCGACAGCAGCAACGCCACCTACGTCGTCGAGGTGACCCAGGGCGACGACTACGCGTGGGCGATCTACAAGCCGCTGGCCGGCGAACGTCCGCTGTGGGACTTCGAACCCGGCCTCTACAAGCGCGAACGCGCCGCCTACCTGCTGAGCGAGCACCTCGGCTGGGGGTTGGTGCCACCGACCGTGATTCGCGCGGACGCACCGCTGGGCGCCGGTTCGCTGCAGTGGTTCATCGACTTCGACCCGGCCGCCCACTTCTTCACACTGATGCGACACCACCCCGACAGCCACGACGCACTGCGGCGCATGGCGGTTTTCGACGTGGTGAGCAACAACACCGACCGTAAGGGCGGGCACGTGCTGCGCGACGCCGAGGGCGGGGTGTGGGGCATCGATCACGGGTTGTGCTTCGCGGCCGAGTTCAAGTTGCGCACGGTGATCTGGGATTTCGCCGGCGAACAGGTGCCGGACGACCTGCTGGACGACCTGGCCCCGCTCGCCGACGAAATGCCCGAGTGCATCGCCGAGTTGCTCACCGAGCGCGAGGTACGAGCGCTGCGACGACGCGTCCAGCGGCTGCTGGGCTCGCGCATGATGCCACTGGACACCACCGGGCACGCCTACCCCTGGCCCCTGATGTAACACTGCCCACGGCACCGAGCCCGACGCCGACCCTGACCCCGACACCGGCACCGACACCGACACCGGCACCGACACCGGCACCGACACCGACGTTGCGCGCTCTCGGGCTCATTGCGCGGGTTCGGACGCGCGCAATGAGCCCGGAACCGCGCAACGTCGGTGGACGGACGTCGGTGGACGGACGTCGGTTGACGGACATCGGCGGACGGACATGCGCCGCCCGTCATCCCGCCGGGCACGTCCTGGCTCGGAACAGCATTGTCAGCACACCTCGCCGGCGCCTATCCGCCGGCGAAGGGGGGCAGCACGTCCACCTGGGCGTGCCGGCCGACGTACTCGGTGCGTTCGCGCGCCGCCTGCCCGTCGATCAACACAGTGGAGACGGCCAGCACCTTCGCCAGCCGCTCGCGCTCGGCGCCCAACTGCTCGACGAGTTCGGCCACGGTCACCTCGAAATCGGCCTCGACGGTCTCTTCGGAGACCCCGGCGGCCTCGGCCGCACCGGCGAAGTAGCGGATTCTCATGATCAACCTCCGATGGCGCTCATGGTGCGGGTGGGCTGCACGAAGCCCGGTTCGCCGATGCCGTGGGACGGTGCCTTGCGGGCCTGCGCGCCGGTCCACAGCTCGGCCAGTTCACGATCGGACGCGCCCGCACGCAGCGGGGTGCGCAGATCGGTCTCGGTGCGTGAGAACAGGCAGGTGCGAAGTTGGCCGTCCGCAGTGATGCGGGTGCGGTCGCAGGCGCCGCAGAACGGCGCCGTGACCGAAGGGATCACGCCGAGCAATCCGCCGGGCTGGGTGTCGTCGGCGTCGACCTGCCAGAGTTCGGCGGGTGCCGCGCCCCGCGGTTCGGCGGCGGGCGTCAACGTGTACCGATGCTCGAGCAGCGCAAGAATTTCGGCCTGGGTGACCATCGTCGTGCGGTCCCACTCGTGCTGGGGGCCCAGCGGCATGTGTTCGATGTAGCGCAACTGGTACCCGCGCTCGAGGCAGAACTGCGCGAGCGGCACCACGTCCGCCTCGTTGTGGCCGCGCATGATCACCGCATTGACCTTGACCGGCAGCAGTCCGGCCGCCTCGGACGCCGCCAGGCCGGCCAGCACCGCCGGCAGCCGGTCACGGCGAGCCAACGCGGCGTAGCGTTCGCGATCGAGCGAATCGAGCGAGATGTTGACCCGATCGAGACCGGCCGCGGCTAGGGCCTGCACCCGCTTGTCGAGCCCGATGCCGTTGGTGGTCAGCGACAGTTCGGGGCTGCCGCCGGTGCGGGTGCGCAGCTGTTTGGCCCCGGCGACGATCTGTTCGAGCGAACGCCGCAGCAGCGGTTCGCCGCCGGTGAAGCGGATCTTGGTGATGCCCAACTGCCGGACGGCGACGTCGAGAACCCGCAGTATCTCGGCGTCGCTCAGCACCTCATCAGTGGGAAACCACTGCAGCCCGTCTGCAGGCATGCAATAGGTGCAACGCAGGTTGCAGCGGTCGGTGAGCGACACGCGCAGGTCGGTGGCGACCCGTCCGTGCGTATCGGCCAGCCGCAGCGGCACGCCCACATCGACCGTCATGTCCGACAGGTTACGCGACGCCGCCGACAGCCGAGAGCCGGTGGTTGGCCTTAAGCGCTGCGTGGGCACAGGCCAACTGCCATCATTGAGCGGGTGAGCACGCCTGCTCCTGACACCACTCGCCTGGGCGCGACCAGGCGACGGGTGCTTGCTCACGTGCAGGGCGAGGCCGATCCGGTGCGGATCGAGAGCATCGCGACCGCCCTGCGCCTGCATGCGAACACGGTGCGTTTTCATCTGGACGCCCTTCAGCAGGCCGGCCTGGTGCGACGGTCCATTGAGCGTCAAGGTCAGCAGGGACGGCCCCATGCGCTGTTCAGCGCAGCGCCAGGCCTGTCGTTCTATCCGGACCTGGCCCATCACGGCCTGGTGCTCGCGTTGCTGGCCCGGGTGCAGGCCGACGACGCCCCCGATCGTCCGATTGCCGAAGAGATCGGACGGGGGTGGGGCGAGTCGATGCTGGAACCGGGCCAACGTGCGGACGCCGAGGGCCTGCTCGCCGTCGTCAACGAGCTGGGCCTGACCTCACGGCTGTCGCAGCAACCGGACGGGTTGCAACTGCACATCGTCCGCTGCCCGTTCCGCGAGTTCACCACCACCGGCGACCCGACGGTCTGTCACATTCACCTCGGCCTGATCCGCGGCTATCTTGCCGCCGGCGGTTCGGACCTCACGGTGACAGACCTGCAGCCCTGGGTGACGCCTGAGCTGTGCGTGGCGCATCTCAGCACCCGCTCACCGGGGAACGTCGCGGCGCATCCCACACCGGAATCGGTACCCTCTTCGGCGACTCCGACGTAGCGGCACCTGCGAATCGGCTACGGACAGGAGCCTGCTGAACAAGGCTGTTCGGAGCGAGGACGTGCCCGGCGGGATGAGCTGAGCCGGGTGCGCCGCAGCCGACATGACTGTTCAGCAGGCTTATAGGGCGTGTCGCATAACCCTGACCGCGCTGCGGCGCACCCAGTACGCCCGCTCG
>DAOSUG010000215.1:0-2118 GCA_035378545.1 Micropruina sp.
TCTCGCCGGGGATGACAACGCAGCGAGCGGGCGTACTGGGTGCGCCGCAGCGCGGTCAGGGTTATGCGACACGCCCTAGTCATCGGCCGGTGTCGTTGGTCGGAATCAAGCCCCCGCCGACCGCGCTTGTCGCGATCGACTTCCGCTGATCGAGCGTGCCGAGATACACACACCCCCACCGACCAGTGACGCGCCGATCAACCCGCGGTCCGTTGGTTGAGCGGGTCGAAACCCCTAGCCGTAGCGGTGCGACCAGCTCGACCAGCGAACGTCCGCCCCCGAAAAACGGAAGTCGAGATCATCGTGAGGGTCTCAAGCTCGACCAGCGAACGTCCCGCTCAGGCTGCCGCCCACTCAGGGTCGCGCCCGAGCCAGCCGACCAGCTGTTCGTAGCTGGACGCGTCGTCGGCCACCGGCACCACCGGGCCGAACGGAATGCCGACCTCTTCGCCGCGCGGTTGCGCCGGCAGTGCATCCTGAATCGGCCCGAGTACCGCTGCGGCCACCTGCTGGTCGAGTTCGGCATCGACCCCGAGGGCGCGGGCCAGGTCCCAGGTGTGGGTCGCGAGCTCGCTGCTGTAGATGCCGACCGCCACGGCCCAGGGAAGCCGTCCGGCCGGGTGGTCGACGATGCGGCCCGGATCGGCATCGTCGGTCACCGCCGCGCGCACCCGCGGTGACCGGTCGTCCCAGGCTGCTACCCAGGCGTCGTCGGCGATGCCGTCCACCTGCGAGGGCACCTCGAACGCCTGGCCGCCCTGGGCGATGTGCGCCACGCGGTCTTCGACGGCGACCAGATGGCTGAGCAGATCGCGCACGGTCCAGCCGACGCAGGGCGTGGGCAGCCCCAGGTCGCCAGGAGCGACGCGGTACACGACCTCGGTGAGCTGATCGAAGGCCGTGAGAAACAGTGGGCCGGTGTCCGGCAGGTTCTGAGTGTTGGTCATGACAGCAGCTTGTCGGCATAAGCTGACATCTTCTGTCATGTTTTTCTGGAAAGATCACGTCCATGCGCGCCGATCGTTTGCTGCAGATCATGGCGCTGCTGCGACGCCACGGACGCATGCCGGCTCGTCGGCTGGCTGAGATTCTCGAGGTGAGCGAGCGCACGATCCTGCGCGACATGGAGGCCCTGTCGAGCGCGGGCGTACCGGTCTACGCCGAGCGTGGACGGGGCGGTGGCTGTGCCCTGCTGCCCGGGTATCGCACCGAGGTGAGCGGCCTGTCACCCGCCGAGGCGCAGGCGCTGTTCGCCTGGACGTCGAGCTCGGGCGCGTCCGAGTTGGGGCTCAGCGGCGAACTCGCTTCGGCCCTGACCAAGCTGTCGGCCACCGTGCCCGCACCGGCGTTGGAGCAGGCGGAGGCCCTGGCCTCGGTGGTGATGGTCGACCGCAGACGCTGGTTCGACGACGCGGACGAGGTACCCGTGCTGCCCCTGCTGCGCGATGCAGCCACCCGCCGGCGACGGGTCGTACTGACCTACGCGGCCGCCCGGTCCGGGTTGTCCGACGACACCCGACCACCCAGCCGGCGAACGGTCGACCCCTACGGGCTGGTCGAGAACGCCGGCCGCTGGTACCTGTTGGCCGGGCGCGACGGCGAGCAACGCACCTACCGCGTCTCACGCATCGTCGCCGCCGAGGTGCTGGACGAGCCCGCGCAGGTGCCGCCCGGCTTCAACCTGGCCGAGGCCTGGGCCGAGCAGCGCGCGGCGCTGGAACACCTCTCCGAGTCTTGCGCGATCACACTGGCACTCGACCCGGCGATCGTGGAGGTGTTCGTCACCCACGCACGGTTCCAGTTGGCTGCCGGCACGCAGATCGTCCACACGGGCATTGACGGCGACTGGCCGGTGGTGGAGTTGACGTTCCGGGCCTGGCGGGCGGCGATTGCAATCGTGTTGGCGTATGGAGGGCAGGCACGGCTGCTGTCGCCCGATTGGCTGCGCGCGCGTGCCTTGACGCTGGCCCGGGCGGCGGTCGAGGGGCTCTCCTCAGCCCCGTGAGCCCCCACCGGCCGGTCGACCCCCCGTCCACCTGGGCCCGGTGAACGTGAGCACGTGCTTGAGGACCGTTCCTTCTGCTTGCACACCCGCTGCCACCGCGATCCCTCGCTGGG
>DAOSUG010000215.1:2218-4707 GCA_035378545.1 Micropruina sp.
TTGAGGACCGTTCCTTCTGCTTGCACACCCGCTGCCACCGCGATCCCTCGCTGGGATGGCGATCTGAAGACCCTCCACCAGTACGCGGGGGGCACGCTCACCCAGCGTCGAGGCACGTCACTCGTGATCCCTCGCTGGGGTGACGCCCTGAAAACCCTGCACCAGTGCGCGGGGTGCGCGCTCAGCCAGCGTCGAGGCTCGTCACTGGTGCAGGCTTTTCAGGGCATGGCTCCTGGTCCCTACTGCTGAGAGGACTTGGGAGCGCACCCATCCCGGTTACCGGTCCGCAGATGAGCGGGGTGAGGAACCGTTCCCCTCTCGGATCAGCCGTAGTGCGCGGCGTCCGCGGGATTCGTCGTCATGCAGCACCGGCACGATCGTGGGGCGCAGCGCCAGCGCCGTGGCGACGTCGGTCAGGGTGGCGAGCTCGGCCAGCAGGGCGCGGGTGGGTGGCATCAGCCGCAGGCGTCCGGCCGCGGCGGCGTCGAGCAATTGCTGCGGACCACGCCACTGCGCGCGCAGCGCCTCGGTGGTGGTGTTGCGCCACCGCTGGCCCGCGCGCGCCGCCGTCAGGTAGAACGCGACGTCGAAACGGCGGCGTCCGCCGGGTGGGGTGACCCAATCGTCCCAGGGCACCAGGTCGTCGGGGGTCAGCAGCACGCCGCATTCCTCGGCCACCTCGCGGATCGCCGCCGCCGCCAGCAGGCCGGGCGCCGGTAACCCGGTGGCGGCCCAGGCGGTCAGGTGCGTGGTGGGTACACACACGGCCCGATCGGCTGGGTCGAGCCGTCCGCCCGGAAACACCACAGCTCCCGCGGCGAAGTCCATGGTGGTTGCGCGGAACTGCACGAACACCTCCAGCCCGCTGGGACCGTCGCGCAACGGCAGCACGCTCACCGCCGGCACCGCCACCACGTCGGGCGCCACTTGCTTGGCCATGGTCAGCCGGGTGCCGGCAGCCAGCAGCCCCAAGCGGCGCTCGGCCTCGACCAGACCCTGCAAGGCAACCGGCAGTTCGGACTCGACGTACCCGTGGCGACGGTAGAAGGGTGCGTTGAAGGGCACGTCTGCGAAGGTGCGCAGCGTCACCACCGAACCGCCACGCACCACGACCTCTCGCTCGGCCGCGGCGACCAGCCGGGCGCCGAGCCCTTGGCGCTGCCGGTCAGGGTGCACGCTGAGCTGCTCGAGGTGAAAACGTCCGTCGAAGTCCAGTACCTGCGCGAAACCGACCACCCGGCCCGCGGACTCAGCGACCAGCACGAAACCGGGCAGGTCGAACTCGACGTCGCGCGGGGCCGCGTCCGGCAGGGTGATCAGGCCGGTGAACGACCTGTCCGCCGCCTGCTCGACCGCGTTGATGGACGCCCGGTCCACCTCGGTCGCCGGGCGGATCACCGGTTCAACTCCGCCCATGTCGCTCAGCCTGCGTTCCGGGCGATCTGCTCGTGGTGCCGCACGACCTCAGAGACGATGAAGGTGAGGAACTTCTCGGCGAACTCGGGGTCGAGGTGAGCATCATGCGCGAGTCGTCGCAGCCGCTCGATCTGCTGTGCCTCTCGGCCCGGATCGGCAGGCGGCAGGCCGAGTTCGGCCTTCAACTCCCCCACCCGCTGGGTGATCTTGAACCGTTCGGCGAGTAGGCACACCAGCGCCGAATCGAGGTTGTCGATGCTGCCACGCAGCCGGGCCAGTTCGGGGTCGGGTGCGGTCATGGCGGCATCCTAACCGGGTCGCGTCCCGTCGCAGCCCACGTTCAATGAGGGCCGAGACGCCATCATGACGTCCGACTGACATTGACATGACGTCTATATGGTGTCAGTCTTGATGTCATGGAGCTACAGCCCTACCTGAACCGCATCGCCGCCGACCTCGATCGGGTCACCGCACTGGCCGATCAGCCGACCCGCGAGACCAGCCGCCGGCTGGCGGCTGCGCTCGAGCCGGGCCTCCGGCTCGCCATGACCGAACTGCTGGCCGACGCCGCTGCCGAGCTGTCCGCCCGGCTCGGCGGCACGGTGATCGCCGTGCACATGGACGGCCAGCAGCCCGACCTGCAAATCACCGAGGCGCAACCGGCCGAGCCGGTTGCACCGCCCGCCCCCACGCAGGTGCCGGACGAGACCGACGACGGCACCGCCCGCATCACAGTGCGGCTACCGGACGGTCTCAAGCGACGCGCCGAAGCGCTGGCCGGCCAGGCCCAACAGTCGCTCAACACCTGGATCGTGCAGGCCGTCCGCCGGGCCACTGAGCCCACGAAACCGACCAACACCCACATCGGCCGCCGGCTCACCGGCTGGGCCTGAGAGGAAGACCATCATGAATACCACCGCATCGACCACCCACGAGTGGCGCTTCGCCACGGACGAACGCCCCCACCTGCACCTGCGCAGCCACCGCGGCGACGTACGACTGAGCCACGACGCCGGTCCGGGCGAAGTGCTGGTGCGGCTGACCTCGAACGCCGCCTTCGACCCGCAGCAGGT
>DAOSUG010000216.1:0-4697 GCA_035378545.1 Micropruina sp.
CAAGATCTTCGCCCTGGCCGAGGTGAACGGCGTCCAGGCGGCACCCCACGGGCCGTCCGACGTCTCGCCGATCTCGCTGGCGGCGTCCATTCATCTGGGGGTGGCGACCCACAACTTCGCCATCCAGGAATACATGGGCTACCCCGATTTGGTTCACGAGGCGTTCCCGCACGCCTGGAGCGTCCAGGACGGCCACCTGCAGCCCGGCGACGAACCCGGGCTCGGCGTGAGCCTGAACGACGAACTGCACAGCCCGGACGACTACGAACCCGCATATTTGCCGGTCGCGCGACGGCGTGACGGAACCCTCACAGATTGGTGATCGACGATGACCCAGGCCCTGTCCCGCTCCAGCTACACCGGCTCCGTGCTCGGGTCGAGCGCGCCACCCAATCCGGGCATGCTGCACCTCGGCATCGGCAACTTCCACCGCGCCCACGCCGCGGTCTACACCGCCAAGGCGATGGCCGCGCAGGGCGGTGACTGGGGCATCGTCGCGGCCGCCAACCGGTCGCGCCGGGTGGTCGACTCGCTGGTCGCCCAGGACTACCTGTACTCGATTCTCGAACTGAGCAGCGCCGGTGAGCGGGTCGACGTGATGGACGTCCATCGCGAAGCACTGGTCGCCGCCGAGCAGACCGCGGAGCTGATGGCCCGGATCGCCAGCCCCGAGATCAAGATCGTCACCCTGACCATCAGCGAGAACGGCTACTGCCGCAACGCGGTCACCGGCGATCTGGACATCGACGGCGCACTGGTCAGCGCCGACCTGGCGAACCCGGCCGTACCACGCACCAGCATCGGCCAGTTGGCGGGTGCCCTGATCCGCCGCTACCAGGGCGACGCAGGGCCGATCACGATCCTGTCCTGCGACAACATGGTGTCCGCCGGGCACAACGCGCACAAGATGGTCAGCCAGTACCTGCAGGCCACCGCCACACCCGAAGGCTTCCACGAGTGGTTCGCCGCGTCGGTGACATTCCCGAACGCGATGGTCGACCGCATCGTGCCCGGCACCACCGACGCCACCCGGGCCCGGGTGCGCGAGCTGCTCGGCGTGGTCGACGCGATTCCGGTGCCGGCCGAGCGGTTCACCATGTGGGTGATCGAGGACAACTTCGCCGCCGGCCGTCCGGCCTGGGAGGAGGCGGGTGCGATCTTCTCCGACGAGGTCGAGGCCTACGAACTGGTCAAGCTGCGGCTGCTGAACGGCTCGCACTCGCTGATCGCCTACCTGGGCGGCCTGTCCGGCTCCGAGACGATCCCGGCCAGCTTCGGCCACGACTTCGTCCGTGAATGCGTCACCGAACTGCTGAACGTCGAGTACCTGCCCAGCATCGAGCTGCCCACCGGCTTCGACCCGCAGGCCTACATCGCGCAGCTGTTCGACCGCTGGAGCAATCACGCGCTGGGCGACGCCACCGCCCGGGTCGGCTCGGACGGCTCGCTCAAGCTGCTGCAGCGGGTACCCGACCCGGCCCTGCGCATGCTCGACCTCGGCCAGGTGCCCCAGCAGCTCGCGCTGATGGTGGCGGGCTGGATCGCCTGCGTCGCGCCGCCCACCGGATTCGATCCCGGACCGATCGCGGCCGCCATGATCGAACCCGCCAAGGACAAGCTGGCCGCGGTCACGTCCGGTGCCGGCTCCGTCCGCGCGCATGTGGAGGCCATCCTGCGGGGCGGCTTCTTCCCCGACGCGCTGGCCGCCCACGACGAGTTCGTCGGCCGGGTCGCCGAGCTGCTGCAGATCATCACCACCCACGGCGTACGCGACGCGGCGAAGGCCGCCCTCGACGCCTGACCCACCGCCCAATCCGAATCCCACAAGGAGTGTCAATGAAGACCCTGAAGATCCACGGCGCCGAGAGTATCGCCATCGAGGACGCACCCGTGCCCGAGCCCGGCGAGGGCGAGGTGCGCGTGCGCATGCAGTACGCCGGTATCTGCGGCTCCGACCTGCACTACTACTTCCACGGCCGCAACGGCGCCTTCGTGGTCAACGAACCGTTCACCCCCGGCCACGAGATGGCGGGAGTGATCGACCTCGACCCGTCCGGACGATGGGCGCCCGGCACTCCGGTCACCATCGCGCCGGCCACCTACGGGCAGCCCCAGCCCGGTATCGAGGACCGCAAGTACCTGTGGCCGGGCGGCAGTTACTTCGGCAGCGCGTCCACCACGCCGCACACCCAGGGTGGCATGAGCGAGTACCGCACGGTGAAGGACTTCATGATCCGCGAACTGCCGGACGGATTGTCACTGCGCGACGCGTCACTGGCCGAGCCGCTGGCGGTCGCACTGCATGCGATCCGGATCGCCGGGGGTGTTGAGGGCCAAAAGGTGCTGGTCACCGGCTCGGGCCCGATCGGCCTGTGCGTGGTCGCGGCATCGTCCGCGCTGGGAGCTGCGGAAGTGACCGCCACCGACATGCTGGACGGCCCGTTGCAGCGGGCCGCCGCGGTCGGTGCGACCGCGACCCTGAAGGCGGGCACGGACGAGGTACCGGCTTTCGCCTTCGATGTGGTGTTCGAGTGCTCGGGTGTGGCACCCGCGGTCAATCAGGCCCTGGCCGCGGTGCGTCGCGCGGGCACCGTGGTGCAGGTGGGCATGCTGCCGGCCGACAAGATCGCGGTGAACCTGGAGCCGCTAGTGTCGCGCGAAGTGCGCTATCTGGGCACCTTCCGGTTCGACGACGAGATCGACCAGGCCATCGAGTTGCTCGCTGAGCATCCTGAGATCGCCAAGGTGATCACGCATGTGATCGATGCCGACCACATCGTCGAGGCGTTCGAGACTGCCCGCAACAGCCAGGAGTCCGGCAAGGTCGTGGTCTCCCTCTGGCTGGACAAGGAGGCCTGACCCTGGCCGGCACCTGAGGGTGCCGCCTTGGCCAGCCCTCCGTCCGGGCTCCAATCCCGGCTCGGGATCTTCGGCCCAGGCGGGTACGTCCAGGCTCCTTTACCGGCCGGAGGGGCCCAGGCTCTTCGGTCCAGGCTCGTCGGCCCAGTCACATGGTTCCACGGTTGCCCAGCCCGGTGCCGGTGCGGGTGCCCACCAGTGAACCATCGCCACGAGGCCCGGAGCCGGTTCAGCGTGCCCGCACGCACTCTGAGTCACCCGACACCACCCCCAACCAAGACCCCACCCCCTGCAACAACGCCGCCCCCAGCAACATCCGCACCACCGCTACACCAGCACCCCCACCGCCGCAGCACACCACCACCCATCACCCACAAGGAGCATTGATGACAGCAGCCAACGCTGCCGGCACCCCGTCCGGCAACGTCGCCCAGCGCTCGACCAAAGACCTTGCCAAGGCGGCCGTTTCCGGCTGGCTTGGCACGGCCCTCGAATTCATGGACTTCCAGCTCTACTCGCTCGCCGCGGCGCTGGTGTTCAAGGACATCTTCTTCCCCAGCGACGCCCCCGGCATGGCCATCATCTTGGCCATGGCCACCTACGCCACCGGCTACCTGAGCCGTCCCCTGGGCGCCTGGTACTTCGGCCGGCTCGGTGACCGCGTCGGCCGCACCAAGGTGCTCTTCTACACGATCGCACTGATGGGCATCGCGACCACCGCCATCGGCCTGCTGCCCACCTACCACCAGGTCGGCATTCTTGCCCCGATCCTGCTCGTGTTCCTGCGACTGGTTCAGGGCTTCGGCGCGGGCGCCGAGATCGCCGGCTCTTCGGTGATGCTCACTGAGTACGCCCCCCGCCGCAAGCGTGGTCTGGTCGGCTCGCTGGTGGCACTGGGCACCAACTCCGGCACCCTCGGCGCTTCGGCCATCTGGGGCGTCCTGGTCGCCACCATGTCGACTCAGACGGTGATCGAGTGGGGTTGGCGCATCCCCTTCATCGCGTCCTCGCTGATCATGCTGTTCGCCGTGTGGCTGCGCCGCAACCTCAAGGAGTCGCCGGTCTTCGAAGGACGCGCGGACGTCGTCGACGGCGAAGCCCTCTCGCGCGAGGAACTCGACAAGGCTGCGGCACACGACAATGTGCTGGCCGAGGCCTTGCACGAACGCAAGGGCCGCGCCTTCTTCGAGGGGTTCTTCCTGCGCTTCGGCCAGGCCGGCAACTCAGGAATGGTTCAGACCTACCTGATCAGCTACATCACCGCCGTACTGCTGCTCGCGCCGACCATCGGCACCGGCGTGGTGATCACCTCGTCCCTGGTCGGTTTCGCCACCGTGCCCCTGATCGGTTGGGCGAGCGACTTCGTTGGCCGCAAGGTGATGTACATCACGATGTCATCCATCGCGCTGGTGCTGGCCGTGCCGATGATCTGGATGATCGCCACCAAGAACGTGAGCCTCGTATTCGCCGGCTACATCATCCTTCACCAGACCTCGGTACTGGCTCTGGCTTCGCTTGAGAACAACACGATGTCAGAGCTCTTCGGCGCCCGGGCACGGCTGACCCAGCTGGCCCTGGCCAAGGAGTTGGCGGCCATCGTGGCCACCGGTATCGGTCCGGTCGCGGCCGCCGCTCTGGTCGTCGCCACCGGTTCATGGTGGCCGATCGCGATCATGATCGGCTTCTTCTCGATCTGCTCGCTGGGCGCGGCGATCGTCATGCCCGAGACGGCGGGCCGCGACCTGACCGTGCTGAACGATGCTCGCAAGGGCGAGGCCATCATCGGCCCGTTCGCCAGGCGTGAGCGCGCCAAGCTGGGGCTGCCCGCACCGGAGGAA
>DAOSUG010000217.1:0-4654 GCA_035378545.1 Micropruina sp.
GCTCGATCATCACGGCGGCGGCAACCCGCTGGCCGACCTGCAGCCGGTGACCGACGTGGCCACCGTCGCGGCGCTGGCCGACTCGATCCGCACGATCTTCGTGCACGGTGCGATCAAGGACTATCTGGTCTCGGTGCTGGAGGCCACCCGCACCAGCCCTGAGGTCCGGCTGGGGGCCAGCCCCCGCGCCGGCCTGCAACTGCTACGGGCCGCCCGCGCGCGGGCGATGCTCAGCGGTCGCCACTACGTCATCCCCGACGACATCCAGGCGCTCGCCGGCCCCGCCCTCGCGCATCGCATGCTGCTCAGCCCGGCGGCGCAGCTGGCCAGGCGCAACGTGAGCGACGTGGTGGCCTCGGCGGTGGCCTCCGTTCCCCTCCCCGACCGCGACTGAGACGGCCGTGATTCGGCTCACCACCAGGGGATTCGGTCTGCTGAGCACCGGCGTGGTGCTGCTGATCGCCGCCTCGGCCACGGGCGTCCGGGCGGTCGCGTGGCCGGGTGGACTGTTGATCGGTCTGGTGCTCGCCGCGGGCGGGCTGACCTGGTTCTCGGCGCGACGGCCCACGCTGCGGCGCCGGCTGCTGCCCGACCGGCTGGCCGCAGGATCACCGATGCGGGTGCAACTCGACCTGCAGCGCGACAGCATCGGCGCGGGCGCGTGGAGCGTGGTGGAGGAAACCGTGCCCCCCGAGCTGACCGGGGCACCGGCCCTGGCCGTGCCGTCGGGCTGGGGCGGATTGCGCAGCGTCCACGAGTATCAACTGGGCACGACGGTCCGGGGCCGTTACCGGGTCGGCCCCGGCATCTGGGTGACCACGGATCCGCTGGGGCTGGCCAGCAGCCGACGCGGGCTGGGCGGCACCAGCCTGCTCACCGTCACTCCTGCGGTGCATCGCCTCGGTACGCTCGGCACAGCGGCCGGCGCGGGGTTGACCGGTGAGTCGGCCCAGCGCAGCAGCAGCCTGCTCGGGGCCGACGATGCACTGATCCGCGAGTACCGGCCACGCGACGAGTTGCGCCGCATCCACTGGCCCTCCACCGCCCGCATGGGCAGCCTGATGGTGCGCCGCGAAGAGCACGCGTGGGAGCCGAGTGCGCTGATCCTGCTCGACAATCGATCGGGCGCGCACAGCGGCGGCGGCTCGGGTTCAAGCTTCGAATGGGCGGTCTCGGCGGCGGCGTCGATCGGGGTGCACCTGCTCGACGCGGGCTTTGACGTCGAACTGACCGACGCCTCCGGACGCACCCTGGCGCCCGAGGTCGGCGCCTCGGCCCGCGAGGTGCTGCTGGATCACCTCACCGACGTGCACCTCAGCAACGCCTACGAGCTCTCGGGCGCGCTGATGCAGGGCATCGGTGGGCGGGGCAACCTGCTGATCGCCGTGCTCGGCCGGCTCAGCACCGCGGACGCCATGGCACTGACCAATGCCCGCACCGACGGACGGCTGTGCCGCGCGCTGATTCTGCATGCACCGGACGGGCCGGGCACCGACCCGGCCGAGTTGCTGGTGGCCGACGGCTGGCAAGTGGTCCGCGACGCAGCCTCGCGCAGCGTGGCGGATGCGTGCGCGGGTTTCGGGTGGAGCGCCCGAGGATGAGAGCAACAGATCGCTCCGGCGTGGCGGTGATGGTCGCGATGGCCCT
Organism: Micropruina sp.; assembly: GCA_035378545.1. Lineage (GTDB taxonomy): Bacteria > Actinomycetota > Actinomycetes > Propionibacteriales > Propionibacteriaceae > Micropruina. The sequence continues at coordinate 1,648 of DAOSUG010000217.1, forward strand.
GGCGCTGTTCGCGCTGCGGCCGGTGACCTCGGACGGCAGGCTCTTCGTGGACGCCGTGGCGATGATCGCCGTGGTCGGCGTCGGCGGCATCCTGTCTCGCCGGCTGCTGCCCACCGAGCGCGGCGCTCGGCTCGTCCAGACCCTGGCGGCGGCGGCCGCCCTGATCGGACTGGCACTGGTCGAGGGCGTCTCACCCAATCCGTTCGCCGTGCCCGAGCTGTTGGCGGGGGCGATGCGCTGGACCGTCGAGTCGTCCGCCCCGATGGGGCCTCAACTCGGGGTGCGTATGGTGGCCGTCGCTGGGGTCACCCTGCTCGCGTTGTTCGCCGACCAGCTGACCGTGTCGCTGAACCAGCCGGCCTGGTCGCTGCTGCCGCTGGGCCTGCTGTACCTGGTGCCTGCGCTGGCACTGCCGGCGCTGGTGTCGTTCTGGCCGGTGCTCGGGCTGGGGTGCGGCTATCTGCTGGTGCTGCTCGCCGATGGGGTGAACCGCAGCCGGGTGCTGCGGTTTCAGGCCGCGAACGTGACGGCGCGCGGGCGCCCACGGTTCGGTGGCGGGATGCTGCTCGGCGGCATGATCAGCCTGCTGTGTGCGTTGCTGGTGGCCGGGCTGGCCGGGGCGCTCACCCCGGGCCTCGACCCGAGCCGCGGCGCGCCGTTCACCGGGTCGGGGCCGGTGCAGATGGGTGATCCCTCGCTCGACCTTCGGCGCAACCTGCAGCAGCCGGTGGATCGCCGGGTGATCACCTACACCACCAGCCGCGACACCGGTTCGTACCTGCGCATGACCTCGCTGCCGGGCTTCGACGAGACCGGCTTTCACCTCAACGCCATCGACCTGTACGGCGGTTCGCTCCCCTCGCCCGAAGGTGCGGCGGCGGGGCGTCCGCGATTCACCGTCGACGTCACCGTCGGCGAGTTCAACGCCGAATGGCTGCCGCTGCCGTATGCCCCGGCGTCGTTCGAGGCGTCCGGCGAGTGGCGCCATGATCCGGTGTCGCTGAGCGTGCTGGCCTCGGGCACGCAGCAGAAGCGCGCCACCAACGGCCTGCACTACACGGCCCTCGCCATGGACGTGACCCCGACCGCGGCCGAGCTGGCCAAGGCGAGCGCCGGACGTCCGCGCGACGCGGCCGTGACCGCCGCCCTGCCGGCGGCCTTTCCGGAGCAGATCGTGCAGCTGGCCCGTCAGGTCACCGCCAAGGGGACCACGGACGGCGAGAAGGCGGTGTTGTTGCAGAACTGGTTGCGCGGCCCGGCCTTCACCTACAGCACCGAGCCTGCACCCGGCTCGGGCTACACCGCCCTCACCGAGTTTCTTTTGGACGACCGCACCGGCTACTGCGAACAGTTCGCCGCCTCGATGGCGGTGATGGCGCGGGCGCTCGGCATACCGGCCCGGGTCGCGATCGGCTTTCTGCCCGGACGCAAGGTCGGTGACCACTGGGAGGTGAACATTCGCGACATGCACGCGTGGCCCGAGCTGTACTTCGCCGGGCTCGGCTGGGTGAGCTTCGAGCCGACGCCCGGTGTCGCCACGGCGCCGGCCTACACCGGCGCGGCCGTCGAGCAGCCCTCGGCGTCCCCGTCGGCCAGCTCGACACCGACCCGCAGCACCGCGAGCAGCGAGCCGAGCACGCAGCCGTCCGAGGCCCCGGTCGAGCAGCAGAGCGAACAGGCCGAGCCCGTGGACCTGTCCTGGCTCGGCTGGGTGGGCGCCGGGCTGGGAGTCGTGGCGCTGGCGGCGGTGCCGAGCCTGGTGCGCGGCGCCCGGCGACGCCGCCGGCTGGACGTGGGCAGCGTGCCGCGGCAGGCGGTGGGTGCAGCCTGGGACGAGGTGCGCGACACCGTATGGGACGCCGGTCGCGAGTGGCCGCACGGCTCACCCCGGCAGATCGGCAGCGAGGTGGGACGAGGGCTGCCCGATGAGGCGGCGGCGGCGATGGGCCGGGTGGCGGTGCTGGTGGAGCGCGCGCGCTACGCCGACAGCCTCGGCGACACCACAGGCCTGCATGAGGACGTGCGGCTGGTCCGCGAGGCGGTGGCCGCTGGGGCGCGGACCGCGCGATGGCAAAGATGGCTGCCACGGTCGCTGTGGCGAGGGTTGTGGTGTCGCGGCTGAGGGTGCTCTGGTCGACGCACGATTCGCCGGCCGAGGTTGTCGGATACCCCCGGTGGGGAGATTCTCGACCGGCCCGGCCGGCGGTTGGTGAGCTGCAGGAGGGCCCGGGTGGGCCTTACTGACCTTCGTCCTGGCGTCGGCGCCAGCGCTCTTCCATCTTGTCCATGAACGCCTTCTCACCTTGCGGCGAGCGGGTGGCGGACTGACCGGACGAGACGTCGCCGACGTGGCGCCATGAGGTGACGGCGATCACGCTGGCGATCAGCATGAGCACGAAGCCGACGATGCTGAGGGCCGGGCTCACCTGCATGCCGCCGACCAGGCAGGCGACACCGATCAGAAAGCCGGCACCGGCGATCGCGGCGCGCCGTCGGTGAAGCCGACGGGTGGTGGTGCCCCGTAGCGCGTTGGCCAGTTTGGGATCTTCGGCCGCCAGGGCTGCCTCCATCTGGTCGAGGAGTCGCTGTTCGTCCTCTGAAAGTGCCATGTCAACCTCCCTTCGGTTCGGGGGCGCAGGTCGAGCGCGGCTCAAGTCTAGGCGGGCGGATCGCCAAACGGAACACCAGTGCGGGTGGATGAACGTGAGGTTCAGGCCCGGGTGGACGCATACCCGTTACGGGTCAGCACCGCACGCTGCACACAGTGCGGGCCGAACTTGCGCCGAATGGCGTCCGTGGCCAGTTCGGCCTCACGCCAGCCCCGTTCGGGAGCGTCCAAAGTGGGCTGGCAGTAGGCCTGATCGGCGTTCACCAGGCCCTCGACTCGAATGCCGACCCGGCGAATACGGGGACGGTCGAGGCCGAACTTTCGATACAGCGTCACGGCCTGCGCATGGAGTTCGTCGGTGGAGTCGGTGGGGCTGTTCAGGGCGAGGGTTTTCGACAC
>DAOSUG010000218.1:0-4638 GCA_035378545.1 Micropruina sp.
CCCTGTGCCTGGTGCTGGCTCGCTCGCTGGTCGCTCTGGTGCTGCGCGCCGCCCCCGCCGTCGCACTCGAGGGACGGGGCGCGCTGCGCGCGTGGGGCCTGTCGAGCGCCGGCTACGCCTTCGTGGCCTGCGTCATCGCGTTGGCCTCGGGTGCGGCACCCAGGGTCGGCTGGGCGTTGCTCGGTGGTGCACTGGTGGGTGGCCTCGGCGCGGGATGGGCCCTGCGCCGCCGGTTGTTGGCGCTGCGCCCGCTGCCACGGTGGCTGGTCGGCGTGCCGCAGGCGATTCTCGGCGGCGTGGCCACACTGACCGCGATCTCGGCCGCGGTGCTGCTGGTGGCCCTGATCGTCGGCGGTGAACGGGTGGGGCAGCTCGAGAACGCCCTGGCACCGGACGGTGTCGGCTCGTGGTTGCTGGTCATCGCCCAACTGCTCTTCCTGCCCAATCTGCTGGCCTGGACGGCCAGCTGGGTGCTCGGCGCCGGGTTCAGCGTAGGGGTCGGGTCGTTCGTCTCGCCGATGCTGACCAGCGTCGGCCTGCTGCCCGCCATTCCGGTCTTCGGCGCCGTGCCGCAACCGGGCGGCGGCAACGCGTGGGCCTATGCCTGGTTGCTCAGCGGACTGCTCACCGGCGCGGTCGCAGGCGTGGTGAGCTCGGCGCGTCCGGCGGTGGGTGGCACACTCGTGCGGGCCCTGGCCCGCGGGGCGGGCTCGGGGCTGGGCACGGCACTCGCGGTGGTACTCATCGGTGTGCTGTCCCGGGGCGATCTGGGATCCGGACGGCTGGTGGGCCTCGGCCCGGTGCTGCTGAACCTGATCTGGCTGGCGCCGCTGCCGATGGTGGTGGGCGGCACGCTCGCGGCGCTCGTCCACTGGTTCGCCAGGGCACGACACCTGCCCGCGGAGCGGAAGCCGTCGGGCGCGGATGACACCACCGAGTTGTTCGACCTGCCGACCGAACCCCTCGAGCAGCCAACGGTTCCGCTGGGCCGGCGCGGCTGAGCACACGCGCATCCGCTCCGCAGCCAACCGAACCCGGCGACGTCCAGAGCGTCGGTGGGCACGAGCGCTGGCTCTGGGCGGGGCCGTCCGATCAGCCGAGCCAAGGCGAGGCGCTGTCCGAGCCTCACGTAGCGGACGAGGGCCGGTGGCCGGGGCACTAGGCTGCCGCCATGGCCTACCGCATCGCCGTGCTCGTCTCGGGCACCGGCAGCCTGCTGCAGGCCCTGCTGGACGCCGAGGCCTGTGGTGAGTTGCAGGCCCAGGTGGTCGTCGTGGGCGCCGACACGGCCGGCGCGCAGGGCCTGGGCCGGGCCGAAAAGGCCGGGGTCGCCACCTTCGTGCATCCTTACCGCAAGGGCGACGATCGGCTCGCCTGGGACGAGGCCCTGACCGGCCTGGTCGCGGCGCATGAGGTCGACCTGGTCGTGCTGGCCGGCTTCATGAAGCTGGTCGGGCCCGCATTTCTGGCCCGCTTCGGTGGCCGCACGATCAACACCCATCCCGCGCTGCTGCCCAGCTTTCCCGGCATGCACGGCCCACGCGACGCGCTGGTTCATGGGGTCAAGATCACCGGTACCACGGTCTTCGAGGTGGATGCCGGGGTCGATACCGGACGCATCCTGGCCCAGCAGGCCGTTCCGGTGCTGCCCGGCGACACCGTCGAAAGCCTGCACGAGCGCATCAAGGTGGCCGAGCGGGCGCTGCTCGTCGAGACCGTCAACGAACTGGCCGACGAGCACCTGACGGCCGCCTCACACCCAACCGCCTCCCAGGGGGATTCATGACCGACCGGCTACCACTTCGACGCGCCCTGCTGTCGGTGTACGACAAGACCGGGCTGGTCGAACTCGGCCGCGCCCTCGCCGACGCCGGGGTCGAACTGGTCTCGACCGGGTCGACGGCGCGCACGTTGACCGACGCCGGCATTGCGGTCATCCCGGTCGAGCAGGTCACCGGCTTCGCCGAATGCCTGGACGGGCGGGTCAAGACGCTGCACCCGCACATTCACGCCGGCCTGCTCGCTGACCTTCGGCTCGAATCGCACCGCGACCAACTCGCCGAGCTGGGCATCGAGCCGTTCCAGCTCGTGGTCAGCAACCTCTACCCCTTCAGCGCGACCGTCGCCTCGGGCGCTTCCCCCGACGAGTGCGTCGAGCAGATCGACATCGGCGGCCCGAGCATGGTGCGGGCGGCCGCGAAGAACCACCCGTCCGTCGCCATCGTCACCTCACCTGAGCAGTACCCCTGCGTGGTGGACGCCCTGGCCGCCGGCGGTTTCACCCTGGGCGAGCGGCAGGGGCTGGCGACGGTCGCGTTCCGGCACACCGCCGCCTACGACATCGCGGTGGCCGGGTGGATGGGCGAACAGTTCCACGCTGCCGACTTTCCCGCCTGGATCGCCGGCACCTGGCACAAGGTCGGCGCGCTGCGCTACGGCGAGAACTCGCACCAGGCGGCGGCGTTGTACCGCTACCCCAACGGTCCGGCCGGCATCACCGCCGCCGAGCAACTGCACGGCAAAGAGATGAGCTACAACAACTACACCGACGGCGACGCGGCCTACCGGGCCGCCTACGACTTCACCGAGCCGGCGGTGGCGATCATCAAGCACGCCAATCCGTGCGGCATCGCAGTGGGCGCCGACGTCGCGCACGCGCATCGGCTGGCGCATGCCTGCGACCCGGTCAGCGCCTTCGGTGGCGTGATCGCCACCAACCGTCCGGTGTCGGTGGCGATGGCCGAGCAGGTGGCCGAGGTGTTCACCGAGGTGCTGATCGCACCTGACTACGAGCCCGGCGCGCTCGAGATTCTGTCTCGCAAGAAGAACGTCCGGCTGCTCAAGGCCGCGCCCTACGAGCATCGGGAGCGTCAGCTGCAGCCGATCTCGGGCGGCGCCCTGCTGCAGCAACCCGACCGCATCGATGCCCCCGGCGACGACCCGGTCAACTGGACGCTCGCGGCCGGGCAGCCCGCGGACGAGGCCACGCTGGCCGACCTGGCGTTCGCCTGGCGGGCCTGCCGGGCGGTGAAGAGCAACGCCATCCTGCTGGCCGCCGGCGGAGCGTCCGTCGGAGTGGGCATGGGCCAGGTCAACCGGGTCGACTCGTGCCGCCTCGCCGTCGAACGGGCGGGCGAGCGGGCCGCCGGTTCGGTGGCCGCCTCCGACGCCTTCTTCCCCTTCGCGGACGGCCCCGGCATCCTGATCGCCGCGGGGGTGCGGGCGATCGTCCAGCCCGGCGGGTCGATGCGCGACGCGGAGACGATCGAGGCGGCGCAGGCCGCCGGGGTGACCATGTACTTCACCGGCACCCGGCACTTCTTCCACTGAGGCAGCACGGCACGTGACACCATCGACCCCATGACCGCACCCGCCGAGCGTCCGCCCAAGAGCTTCGCGCAGCAGGTGTGGGGGCAGTGGCCGTTGGCCAGCGTGCTGCTCGGCGCCTTCGCCGGGTTGGCGATCGCCGCCACCGGTCATTGGCGCACCGGCACCACACTGATCGGCCTCTCGATCACGATGGGCGGCCTGTTCCGCCTGTTGCCGCAACGACGGGTCGGGCTGCTGGCGGTGCGCAATCGTCCGGTCGACACCCTCGTGCTGCTGATCATCGGCGTCGGCATCACGGTGCTGTCGTGGGCGGTTCCTGCCCTGCGCCCCTGATCCTGGTCGCGAGGCGGGGTCAACGGGACCCGCTGATCGAAGCACGATTCGTTGACTTATCTGGAGGTGGCTCCACGCGCTTGATGAGGCGTCTATACGGCCAAGCGGAACAGTGTTCGGTCATTCGCAGTCTTGTCAGTAGCTCGACGTGGTCGGTGCGTGGGGCTGGATGGGCTATTGAGGTGCCGTCCGGTGCGGGTGGAGGGAGCGCTTCGGCGTGAGTCTGCCGGCCAGGAGACTTTGTCGGGCCGTGGGGCGTGGAGGTGTGTTGGAGGGGTTGGACTCCGAATTGTTTGAGTCCGAAGTCCAGCCTTCTTCGTGCAATGAGCAGCGCGGCAGCTGCCCGCAATCTCATGGGATGCCTCAGCCATGTCGCAACTAGCGAGCTAACCGGCTAGACCCACGCAAATCTAGTGCCAGAAGTGGGCTGTGAAGGCGAACCCGCCTGAGACCTTGTAGGCCTGAGCTTTCAGGTTGGCCAGCACATTGCCCCATGTGACCGTGATGAACCGGGTCTCGTAGCCGATGTTCTGGCCGTTTGACTTCCAGTACTCGGTCGTGCCTGAAGAGAAGCCGCGCACCCGCACGACGCCCTTGGTCGCGACATCGCCGGTGGTGGCCTGCCACTTGTATACGACCTCGTAGCCGGGGCTGCCGAAGATGCTGGTGCAGCTGATCGCAACGGGACCCCAGTAGCCGGAAGCGGCCGAGTAGACCTGTTCAGTGCAGGCCAGTGCGGCGGCGACAGTCTTGGCGCTCTGCCCGGGAACGAGTTCTCCGTTGGGGTAAGCAATCGGCGTTCCAGCGACGAAGTCGGGCGCAACCTTCACATTGCTGTTCTTCACGATCTCCGGCAGCGAGCGGACGACTTCCTCCGAGAGTCCCGGGTTGGCGCGTTGGATTGGCCAGATCCTATCGGCCGCGGCGGACTGCGCAAACGGCAGCATCAGCACTAAGAGCACAAATACCGCAAGC
>DAOSUG010000219.1:0-4621 GCA_035378545.1 Micropruina sp.
ACGGACGGAGCCGAACCCCGCGGCGTAGGCGACCTCACCCAGCGGCATCGTGGTCGTTTCAAGCAGAATCCGGGCCGTGTGCGCCCGCTGCGCGCGGGCCAGCGCCAACGGGGAGGCACCCAGTTCGTCTGCCAGCAGACGCTGCAGTTGCCGCATCGAATACCCGAGACGGCCGGCGACCCCCGGCACCCCCTCCCGATCGACCAGCCCGTCGCCGATCAGCCGCATGGCGCGAGCGGCGGTGTCGGCCCGCAGGTTCCAGGCGGCCGAACCGGGCACGGTGTCGGGACGGCACCTCCGGCAGGCGCGAAAACCGGCCTCCTGCGCGGCAGCGGCGCTGGGGTAGAAGGCCGTGTTCTGCGGCTTCGGCGTGAGCGCCGGACAGCTCGGCCGGCAGTAGATGCGGGTGGTGCGCACGGCGGTGAAGAACTCGCCGTCAAAGCGCGCGTCGCGGCTGGCGACGGCTCGCAGGCACACCTCGCGGCTGGGGATCATGCGTTCCATTCTGGACGCCCGAGGGGCTGAAACCTAGCAAGAATGCGACATGGCAGTTGCTTGTGCAGCGACAGTTCGCTGCGAGGGCACCCCGCTGGGATCCGCGTGCGCCGTGCCCGTATCGGGGCCCGGCAGTCTGCCATCGGCTCTCGCGACGCGACATGCCCCCAGACTGGCCCACGCCGGGTCACAGCCGGGTGCCAACCGGAGGCACTGGGCGTTCAGCAGCGGAGCCCACTACCCTCCACCGCCGATGTCAGACCCGCCAAGCGCCCAGCCGATTGCGCACCGCGTGCGCACCCAGCACCCCGTCCACCACGTCGCGGACGAGTCGACGCGCCATATCGTCCTGTACCGCGCGAGGCTGGCTGCGGAGCGGCCCGAGGATCGCCAGCGAGGCGAAGCCGTGCACGCTCGACCAGCAATGAATGGCTGCGGACGACACGGAGTCGCGCTCGAGTGCCCCGACCGCGGCCAGCCCGGTCAGGGCGTCGGTGAGCAGTTGGAAAGGCGTGCGGCCGGTCTGGCCGGCACCCGCGGGCAGTTCGGCGTGCTGCATGCCGAGCAGGCCGAAAAGCCCGACCCGGAAGGCGTTGGGGTGGTCGAGGGCGAAGGCGATGTAGCCGGTGCCGACGGCCTCCAGCAACTCCCTGCGCCTGGGCAGACCGGCGAGCGCGGTGACTTTGTGCTGATGCTGTTCGATGGCGACGGCCATTGCCTGCAGGGCACGGAACCCGACCGCGGTGCGCAACTCGTCCAGGTCGGCGAAGTGCCGGTACGCGGCCGTCGGGCTGACCCCCGCCCGCCGGGTGGCGCCACGCAGCGTGAGGGCCTGCGGCCCCTCGTCGACGGCCAGGGCGTACCCCGCCTCCACCAGTGCCGAGCGCAGGTTGCCGTGATGGTACGGACGCGCGGGGCTTGCCTCGTCCATGGCAGCACTCTACTCTGATCCCACGCAATGTTCACATTGTCAACTTGAGGGAGTGTCGTGTTCCTGGCGTCGGTTGAACCGAATCTGTCGGCGGCTGGTGCCAAGGTGCGTGCATGACGAAACCGGACGAACGTGACCTGCTGCTCGGCCGCCTGCGCGGCCAGCGACGGCACGTTCTCGACCAACTCGAAGGGCTGAGCGACTCCGCGCTGCGCACTCCGGTTCTGCCGTCCGGGTGGACGCCGCTCGGACTCGTGCGTCATCTCACCCTCTCGGACGAGCGGTACTGGTTCGAGGTGGTGATGGCCGGCGATGCGCTCGACTTCTGGCCGGCCGGTGACAATGCCGACTGGCGGGTCGGCCCCGTCGAAAAGGCGGCGGCGGTGATCGAGGCCTATCGGACGGCCGCCAGCGCGTCCGATGCGGTGATCGAAGCCTTCACGCTCGATGCGCCGCCCCGCAGCCCCGAGCCGTGGTGGGCCGACGCCGGGCTCAGCTTTCCCGACCTGCGGGCCGTGCTCGTGCACGTGCTGGTCGAGACCGCCACCCACGCGGGGCACCTCGATGCGGCCCGTGAACTCATCGACGGCAGGCAGTACCTCGTGCTGTAACCAGTTCCCCATCCATCATCCGACCGACAAGGACGAATCCATGGCAACACTCAGTCCCTACCTCAACTTCGCGGGCAATGGCCGTGAGGCGATGAGCTATTACCACAGCATCTTCGGCGGTGACCTCGTGCTGCTGGGGCCGGCCGAGTTCGGCGTCACGGACATGCCTGAAGACAGCCTGATGCACGGCGCGCTGACCGGCGACGGCTGGTCCATCCTGGCTTCGGACGCCATGCCTGGGGCTGAGCAGACCTGGGGCGGCACCCGCGTGTACTGCGCCTTCTTCGGCGACGACCTCGCCACTCAAACCGCATGGTTCGATGCCCTGGCGGCAGACGGCTCCGTCGGCATGCCGCTCGAGAAGCAGGTGTGGGGCGACATCTACGGCCTCGTCAAAGACAAGTACGGCATCGAGTGGATGTTCAACGTCTCGGCACCCGAGGGCTGGTCGCAGCAGCAGGGCTGACGGATCGGCACCGACTACTGGTCGCAGCAGCAGAACTGACGTCTGAAGGCCGCTCGTTGTCTTCGCCACCTCGTGGCGCAGCCGGGCCCAGCCGGGCTTTGCCAGCCTTAGCCGGGCTTAGCCGGTCGTGACCACCGTCGGGTGCTCGTCATCCGTCGGCCAGTCGAAGCCGTCCACGTAGGCGCGCAGTCGCGACTCGGTGAACCGCACGGCGTTGGCCTGTTTCTGGTCGTTGCGCTTCTTCACCCGCTGCCACAGCACCTCGAACGGTGCGGTCAGCACGACCAGCCGCAGGTCCGCCGACACGTCGTCGGCGAACGCACGCCACTCGTCACGCACGCCGCGATCGGCCGACGAGAGGTCGACCACCACGTCCTGTCCGTTGGCGATCGCGGTGCGCGCGTCGTGCTTGAGGTCGGCATACAAGTGCTGCAGGCGCTCGGCGGGCGGCTCGTCCTGGTGCCAGCCGTCGTCCCAGACAGCCTCGTCCATTGAGAGCCGCACCGCCCCACCTGCAGCCAGTTGACGGGCGTGGGTGGTCTTGCCCGCGCCGGCGGGCCCGCACAACAGGATCACAAGAGCCATGCGCCGAGAGTAGTTGTCGGTGCGGGCTGCTTGATCGGCCGGCGTCCAGAGCGCGTGCGCGACCCCGTCGATCCCGAAAGAGGAGCCATGGCATTCTCACTCCCCACGCAACCGGGGAGGCGGCGGTGCTGTGCAGCTTCGTTCCCGCACAGTTCGCCCAGGTGCGCAGCAGTGGGCTCGGCCTCAGCGACGAGCAGTTGCCGCCTACGAGTTCAACGCGCTCGGTGACGGCGAAGAATGGCACGACTGGAGTTGACTCTCACCCGCCCTGCAAACAGTGTGTGAGTTCGGACCTTGAGTACAAGGCCCAGACCCACACTGTCTTTTCGGTCGCTTTTCAGGTCGTCCCCCCGGCCGCTAGTCCTGCGGCAAGGAAATGTCCTCCGGCGTCTTGTCGGGGCGCCAGCCCCGCCAGACCGGCATGCGCAGCCGGCCCGCGTTCGTCCAGACGCCGTAGCCGACCTCGCCGACCAGGATCGGCTCCACCCAGTGGGCCCCCTTGGCATCCGCCCGGGGCACGTCGCTCACCGGCGCCGCCGGCACCTCGATCTCGCCCAGGACCTGCCGGGTGTCGACCAGATCCTTCTCGGTGAAGCCCGAGCCGACCCGACCGACATAGGTGAGACCGGCATCGTTGGGCACCGCCATCAGCAGTGCGCCGATGGTGCGGGCCCGGGCACTCTCGCCCGGCGTCCACCCGATGATCACCACCTCCTGGGTGAGCACATGCTTGATCTTGACCCAGGTGTGCGCGCGGCGTCCGGGCTGGTAGACGCTGTCGGGGCGCTTGGCCACGACACCCTCCAGCCCCAGCTCGGCGCTGATCGCCAGCGCCTCGTCGGCATCGGTGCCCAGCTGCGTACCCAATTGGACCCGCCGGGTGCCCTCCCCCAGCAACTCGGCCAGCTTCTGCCGCCGTGCCGTGTACGGCTCGCGGATCAGCGAGCGGCCGTCGAGATACAGCAGGTCGAACACCATGTAGTAGGCCTCGCCGGGGTACTGGCTGCGATTCTGCAATCGCTCGAAGCTGGAGCGGCCCTGCGCATCGAGCAGCACGGCCTCGCCGTCGAGCACCGCCTGCTGGCCGTCCAGCAGCCGGCCCAGCTCGGCAAGCTCGGGAAAGTCGCGGGTCAGGTCGAGGCCGCGGCGGCTGGTCAACGTCACCGTGCCCCCCACCACGGCGGCGATGGCGCGGTAGCCGTCCCACTTCACCTCGAACACCCAGTCGCCATCGCGTACGTCCGCGGGCGTGCCGGCGGTGGCCAGCATCGGAGCGAATGAGGGCACCTCGAACTCGGGCCTGGTCTGCTCATCAGCCCCGTCCCGTGGCGCCATCAGGTGGATCAGCCAGTTCTTCGGGTCGCCGCCCAGCTTGGTGTGCAGCAGAGCGAACCGGCGCGGCACCCCACCCAGGCCGCCGCCGGGCCGTCCGGTGAGGGTGGCGATCACCTCTTTGCCGTCGCGCCACTTCTCCAACTCGAAGGTGCCGGCGTCCCAGATGCGCACGCTGCCGCCGCCGTACTCGCCGCGCGG